>JADFVW010000141.1 GCA_015222725.1 Pseudomonadota bacterium
GCTATGCGGAGCTGTACGACGCGGAGCTGGTGGACGTGGTTGTGGACGAGGGCGTGAGTGCGGGCACGGCACTGGAAAAGCGCCCAGGCGGCGCTGAGCTGCTCGACAGGCTGCGCGATGGCGAGGCGGAGGGCGTGGTGTTCCAGCGCATTGATCGCGTGTTTCGCATGACGGTGGATGGGCTGGTGACGGCCGCCTGGTTTAATCGCCTGGGCCTCTCTCTGCATTCTGTGAATGAGCACATTAACAGCGGCACGCCGGACGGCTGGCTCTCGCTCACTATTCTGCTGGCCACGGCCGAGTACGAGCGCAACAAGATTAAACAGCGCGCCACGGAAACCAGTGCTGGCCTGCGCGAGCAGGGCAAGGCCTGGGGGCCGACGCCTTTCGGTTGCATGCGGGTGGGCGACAAGCTCTACCGTGACCCGGAGACCTGGGTGGTGCGTAAGAGCATTGTGGATATGCGCACAGGGCTGTCTCTGCGGGCGATCTGCACTGAGCTGCGCGAGTGGGGCATCCCCGCGCCGTCCGGTGGCCGGTTGTGGCATACGTCCACGCTCAAGGGGATTATCGATACACACCATACCTTGGAGCATATCCCTGATTTACCCAGCGCGCCTGAAACGCGGATTTCACTTGTTGGCAAGCATGGTTTTGGCGAACAGGGAGACGCTGCATGAATATGCCCAGCACAAACATGCCCGCAGACACCCTGGTGTCGCGCGACCTGACCGATAACCAGACGCACGATTTCTTTGTGACCGAGAAGGCGCATTACACCCTGATGCGAGATCCCCGCAACGGTATGTGGGTGGCCTGGGTGACCGACGCGCAGGACATTCACGAAATTGAATATTTCGAGCACCCCTGCAAGGGCGCCGCCAAGGCTCGCCTTCGGCAAATCTATTCGCAGTTAGAGGAGGGCTTGCTGCAATGACCTTGTTTATTTCCAGTTTCTTTTTGATTTTTCTGCTGGGCATTCAGCAGCAGAACGTGACGCACAAGCTGCACGGCTGGTCGGTGGTAACGTCTTTCGCCATTGCCGCTGCGCAGGTGGGCTTTATTAAAGGCACAGTGGCCGGTGAGTACGTGGCCACGGTGTTGCAAATGGGCGCGGGCGGCGGGCTGGGTGCTTCGCTTTCTATTTTTGTGCACAGCCGTTGGTTGCATCGGCCGCGTAATGTGATTGGGGAGGAGATTTGATGAAGGACATAGGCGAATGAGCACATGAAAAGCAATCGGAAATTAGTTATTGCAGCAGCGCTCGCAATGGCGACAGGATTCGTAGCTGACATGCGGAAAGTCAATCCACTCGCTGATATGGGCGGTACGACACTTCAGCGAATGAAGCGACGCTATACGCGGGCGATGCTAGATCGCTTTGGGCACAGTAAGTACACGCCACACCAGGGCAAACAAGAATGTGCACGCCGTATTCGGCAGGGGAAGGCGGGCACCTGTTATCAGAAACCCAACGCCCATTTTCCAGCCGAGAGGAAGGCCGCATGAGCGAACCCCGGTCACACGTTGTCTGGCGTCACGTCACCCTGTTTATTAATAAAACGGGCACGTCCTGGCCGACCTATTGCGCCGACGTCGCCGAGCATTATCACACCACCGTGCCGGGCCCTTTGCGCAAGGTGGAGTTTTCCTTACACCGCGACCCACACGAGCGCATGCGGCTGAACGCGCAGACCGTGCGACGGTTCGAGCATGACCATAAGTTCGGCCTGCCCAACGACCTGGAAGACGCCATGGTAATGGCGCTGCCTCAAAGCCGCAGGTTTGATCTGCAAGCCGATCTGGCAGCACGCACCGGGCTGTTGGCTGCGCCCATTCCAGAAATAGGCCCTGCCCATGACGCCCTGGGCGTGGCAGGCATGATGCGCGAAACCGCTGAGGCCATCGAGGCCATCGCGCCCATGCTGGAAAGCGATGGCGTGATCGACCACAAGGACGCGCACCTGGCGGGCCATGCTGAACAGCAACTGCTTGAAGCCATGGGCGCACTGCGCAGCATGCTGGCGCGGGTGCACCGTGCCAAACATTCAGACAAAAAACTGCGGGAGGTGGGGTGATGGACGCTGTCTATTTCTTGTTAGCGGGTATTGGGGCCTGTTTGGTTTTTGTGGTTGGCCTGCTGGTGGGGCTTGGCAGCCGCGGACGTAGAACGTTGATTGTGCCGACCATTCCGGCGTATCGAGAAGTATGGAGTAACGCCGAACGGCTGGCGTACTTGGCAAGGCAGGAACGGATGGAGCAAGCAGGCAAACAAGTGCCAACATTGAAACCAGCAGCCCGGATGACATGACCTATGGTCGTTAAACATGCTTTCTATATTTGATTGGGCTAACGATATAGCGTTGAGCTAACAACGTGATGAGATGGACGCAGGGCCACGAGACGGTTAGCAACCCTGCACATATTATTTTTGATTCGCGAAAGTAAACACCGGGGAGGCTCTACCATGCGACAGACCCTGCAACAAGTACAGCGTAAACAATCGGGCGCCACCAACACGCCCCGGCTCGTGCCGCTAACACCCACCGAGCTGCGCGCCTGGCGGCAGTGGTTTCCTGACGCTCAAATATTTGATGTGTTGCTGATGCGCAAGCGCAATGGTGGCCGCCTACATTGTGTTATGGGTGGTGCGGTGTGAAGCTGTCCATAGACGCTGGCGTCTTGCGCGATGCCCTGGCCACCAACGTGACAGAACGCAGCACGCTGGATTATATGGAGCATGCGCTGCTGGTGGCCGATAACAACACGCTGCGCATTACTACTACCGACCTGGAAAAGTGGTGGACGGTTGAGCTGGACGCCAGCGTGAGCGAACCAGGCGAGGCCACGGGCAAGGTGGCCTTGTTGCGGGCGGCGCTAAACGGGCTCGATGGGAGTGTCGATTTGTTGTTAGCCGACAATAGGCTGTCGCTTAAGTGTGGCCGCCGTCGGTTTAATATTCCCACACTGCAGGTTGATGGGTTTACCCGCCTGCCCGATGGCGAAACGCAACCGGTAACGACGGAGCCTGCCAAGCTGCGCGAGGCCATAAAGCGCGTGGCATACGCCATGGGCAAGAACGATGTGCGGCCCATGCTTAACGGGCTGCTGTTGGATACTAACTATTGTGTGGCGGCCGATGGCCACCGCATGGCAATTTGCCCAGCGCCCATTGATGTGCCAGACACTAAAGAAATCATCATCCCCAGGGACACTGTTGCTTATGTTTTGCAGCTGCTGGGGGATGCCGCCACGGTGCGGCTGGCGATGCGACCAGGGGGCTCGCGCATTGTGGCGCTACAAATTCACAACCCGGACACGCGCACTACACTGCACACGGCGCTGATCGACTCTAGATATACCAACTGGCAACAGATAGCGATTGATCCCGATGGCATCGACAAGCGCCACACTTTTTCCGCTGTTGATGCCCGCACAGCATTGGCCAGGGTTATGCCATTTTGCGTAGGTCGCGCCAAAGTGAAAAGCGTGCCCATCGGCCTCGCCTCGAAGGGGGGGCACCTGACACTGTCGCCCCCTAACATGCCAGAAACTTCCGACACCGTGCCCTGCACTACAAACGACGAGCAGGAAACCATCGGCCTGGAGGCAAACTACCTGCGCGACGTGCTGGCGCCCGCCGATCTGGGCAAGGTGACCTGGCACACCAGCTCGCCCGATTCTATCACGGCCTTTACCGTTAGCGGCCGCGACGACACCCACTACATTGCACCTTTGAGGCTATAGGAGGACAACACCATGACCGAAGCAATGATGCGAAACGCGAGCAACGAAGAAATGGTAGGCGCGTTTGAATATCACGACGACCCGCTGGTTCGAAACTTGTGTAAGCGACTGCAAAAGATTGATGAGGATACTAACTGGACGAAGGATGACGAAATTCATCAGCTGGAAGAACAGATAGAAGAATTGGGAGGTGGGGCCGAGGAGGCGGCCGCCACAGCGCAGCAAGCAATTGACGCGATTGAGGCTGGCCAACCTCAAAAAGCCGTTGAGCTTTTACAGGCCGCCGCCTGATGAACTCGCAAGCCGACACCTTGCTGGCGGCGCTACGCAAGGGTCCGCTGACCACCGGTGATATTCATCGCCTGGGCATTGGCCGACCGGCTGCGCGCATTCTTAATTTGCGCCAGCGCGGGCACAGCATCATCACGCGCATCAAAGAAATTAACACCATGTGGGGTGTGTCGCGCATTGCTCGGTATACGTTGAAAAAACAACCTGTGGCCAAAGCGGCCTAATGGCGCGACGCCCACGTATTCGCCAGTGCAGCAGGTGCGGCACGACCAGCCCAGGCAAGCTGACCAAGTGCCCGAGCTGCGGCACACCGTTGGTTAAGTGGCGCTTTAAAATGACGCCCGGAAAGGTTCAGTTAGTGCATGCGATGGCCCGGCAAAAAGGCCTGGATGATGATGCTTATAGAGACAACCTGCACGCTGTGGGTGTGGAGACCTGCAAAGACATGAAACAAAAAAACTTTGATGACTTTATTAAGCGCATGGCGCGGTTGCCGGATGCGCCAGGGAGGGCGGGGTGACAGACGAAAACACAGAACCAACCAACGACGAACTGCTCGACATCGGCGCACTTATGGCACAGGAAATTCAGGATTTTATCGACGCCGCCGAGGAGGCTGGTTGTAGTATGGCTGGTCCCAAGGAGCTGCTGGACGAGTGGGAAAAGTTGTGGCGCCGCTCCAAGTTAGGTTGGCAAAACGTGTTAGCGGCAGAAGATCACGAAGTTCCAGTTGGGATTTCAGAGCTATGACAACACGCCCCAACCAACTCGACGGCCCCACCTATCGCGTAACGCTCGGCGATGGTTCGCGCATGTATGTGACCATTAACGAGCACAACGGCAAGCCCTTCGAGGTGTTTGCGCGGTATGACGACGCAGACAAGTACGAGTGGTTGGGTGCACTCACCACCATGATTACCCGGCTGCTGCGTGCGGGCCAACCGCTGGAACAGATCGGCAAAGAGCTGCTGGAAATTCACGGGCCAGAGTCTTCGCACATGATACCGGGCACCCGTGAAATGGCGCCGTCTATTGTTGCGCGCATTGGCCGCGTGTTTGTGAATCACCCCAAGAACTTTAATAGCAATCATGAGGTGGCAGCATAATGGCGCGCGGTATAAATAAAGTTATTTTGATTGGCAACCTGGGCCAAGACCCGGAAGTGAAATACATGCCTAGCGGTGGCGCTGTGTGCAACATCACCATCGCCACTAGCGAGTCATGGAAAGATAAAAACACTGGCGACAAACAAGAGCGTACCGAGTGGCATCGCGTTGTTTTTTATCGTCGCCTGGCCGAGATCGCTGGCGAGTATTTAAAGAAAGGCAGCAAGGTGTACATCGAAGGCAAACTGCAAACGCGCAAGTGGCAAGACCAAAGCGGTAATGACCGCTACACCACCGAGATTATCGCAGGCGAAATGCAAATGCTTGATAGTCGGGGCGCGACCGCACAACCGAGCGCATCGCCACAAGGTGGTGGTGATTTTGATGATGATATTCCTTTTTAAGGATCACCATTAGAGATCACCTTATGAATATGTTGCACATTTTACGAGCGCCACAGACAACAACAAAGGCGGAGTGTGAGCAGATAGCGAAGCTGGACAAGTACCAAAAACGCTACCTAAGCCGCCGATGCTGTGGACTGTGTGATCATCCGCTTGGTCAGGTTGGATGCGGAAGTTTTTATGAAGCATGTGACGAGCAGGGGCGAGTTGACCGACGTGATAATTGCTTGAAGCAATTCAAGCCAAGGCTGAATCGCCGTGCAATGAACAAGCACTGTGTCGCCGTAGGCGGTCACATGATGCGCCTGGTTAGGCGCGGGAGAAGATAATGAACAGAGTGACTTTTAAAACAAAAATACATAGCAAGGAATTAGATGCTGCCTTCAAGCTAGCACAGAAAGAGGTGGAAAAAGCGGCTAACGCTGGAAGTATGGGAGCAGTATTTTGTCAAATCTCAAAAAATCAATATGGTACTTATAATATCAGCGGAGCTTTTTATCCCGCCAATAAAGCAAAAATAATTAATGATGCTCTGATAGAGACAAATAAAAGTGCATAACAGTTATTAGCAGGAAACAGGCAATATAGATGACCAACATTCACTATATAAAATTAGAGCGGTTTGCGGATTTAACGGGTTACACCGTTAAGGCGCTGCGCCGAAAAATGGAAAACGGCGTGTGGATCAGGGACCAGCACTACCGCAAGGCGCCTGACGGTAATATTATGGTTAATATTGATGTGTACAACCGTTGGGTAGAGGGCAAGGCTGCGTGAGCAAAAAGAAGAAATACCCCAAAGGTGTTAGGCCGCGCCGCAAGGCCATTGAGATTGGTTTCCCATTTGATGGCGAGTGGTGCCGCGAGACCATTAAGCTGCCGCCCACACCGGCCAATATTAAGTATGCCGAGCGTCGCCGAGGCGAAATACTGATGCGCATCGGCCGGGGGGTGTTTGATTATGCCAAGGAGTTCCCCGACAGTGTGCGCGCCATCACCCTCGGCCAGACGTGCCCCACAACGATTGCCGACCTGCTGAATGCCTATATTAAAAGAACCCGCAACGCGCTGGCGTACTCCACCTGGGTGGATTACAAAAACTCTATTAACAACCACCTGATTCCGGCGTTTGGTGATTACCGCGTGGGGGATCTAAAGGTTAGCCATTTGCGCGACTGGATTATGGCCTCGGTGGCCAGCAATAAGCGCATTAACAATGTCTTAACCCCGCTGCGCACGGTGATGGTTGAGGCGCTGCTGGACGAGCTTATTGAGTTCAACCCGTTCGATAAGCTGCCTGGGTTGTCTCGCATGCGCGGCACCACCAAAACAGCTTATGAGGTGGACCCGCTTTCGCCGGACGAGGTGGCAAAGGTGCTGGCGGTGATGGGGCCGCAAATACAAAATCTTTTCCAGTTCGCTTTTTGGTCTGGTTTGCGCACCGGTGAATTAATCGCTCTGCAATGGAGGGACATCGATTGGGACAGGGGTATGGTGCGTGTGCGCAAGTCGTCCACCCGCAAAAAGATTAAGGCACCAAAGACCAACGCCGGGCTGCGTGACGTAAAGCTGTTAACGCCAGCCAGAGAAGCCCTGACAGCACAGAAAGCGCACACCTTCCTGCAAGGGGAGTGTGTGTTTATGAATCCCCGCACAGGTGAGCCCTGGCTGCACGATGGACAGATCCGCAAGACCGCCTGGCAGCCTGCCGTGCGTAAAGCCAGAATACGATACCGCAACCCCTACCAGACCAGGCACACGTATGCCTCCACACTGCTATCCGCAGGTGAAGACCCGATGTGGGTGGCCCAGCAAATGGGACACCGCGACTGGGGCGTGATTCGCAGCGTATACGGCCGCTGGATACCCGAGGCCCGGCCAGATGCCGGTAACAAAGCCGAGGCGCTGTTTGTGGTCCCCAAAGACAAAAAAGAGGGGACCGAGCAATGATACAAAAGTGGTGTAGTTTTGGTGTGGTTTTGGGGGGGCATTCGAGGGGTATTGGGGGGGCAAAGCCCCCCAAGATATTGATTAAGTGCTTGTTTTTACTAGGTTTGAATGGTGGAGCTGGCGGGAGTCGAACCCGTGCGCCTTTCCACCAAATCAACGGGTTAGGCTTTGTCGGTGTAGTAACTGCGCGGTTTCAATTCCGTGCGTAGGGATGTTTCGCTCCCAATTGCCGCCCTTGGTGACCCAAGATTATTCTCCCGTGAGCTGCGCGTTTTAGCGGCCCTTTGCTATTTCGACCCCGAAAAAAAAGGCGTATGTACTGCCAAGCGTAACCTTATCGCGCGCATTGCTCGCGTGTCTGAATCCTTTGTTTCAAGAGCCACAAAGCAGCTGATTATCTTGGGCTGGGTTGGCGAAAGAATAGGCAATGGAGGAAGACAGCGTCCTAGCACCTACCAAATAAATTGGAATTATTCGCCCCCTCTAAACGGTGTCCGCGAAGCACACCCTTTAGATGCTGTAAACAGTGCCCATGCTGGACACGGTTTAGAGGCTGTAAACGGTGTCCACGAAACACACCCTTTGACGGTAAACGGTGTCCACGAAACACACCCTTTGACGGTAAACGGTGTCCACGAAACACACCCTTTGGAGGACAAACGGTGTCCACGAAACACACCCTTTGGCGGACAAACGGTGTCCGCGAAGCACACCCCTAATCAGATTAAAAGAACTGATACTAATACTGATACTAATCAGATCAGATCAGAAGGGGATACGTCTTCGTTTGGTTTTGACGATGTAATTGAAATTTTATTTTCTTACGGCACTCCCAAACCCTTCGTCAAAAAAGAGGGTGATCGAAAGATAATTCAAAAATGGTTATCCAGTGGGGTTTCTGCCGCGAGAATTACGGCAGCGTGTGACCGTGCCTTGCTTTCAAAGAAAGACAAAAAACCCTTTGGGCCGAGTTACCTCGACAAGGTGTTGGACACCATGGCCGCCGAGGAGGATAAAAAGCGTGAAGCGAGCGATAACTTTAGCGACAAAAATTATGCCACGACAAGTTTGTGAGCCTGTAACGCTTTGCTGTGTGAAACACCGCAATGAGTATGTGGGCGCAACGGTGATATACCCTAATGGCGTGGTAGTTGATCCACCGTGCCGGGAATGTATCGAGGCTGATATTGGCGCGATAAGTTTGGATTATTCACGAGAACAACAGGCTCACCGATCGCAGGCGCTTAATAAGAAAATTGGGCATTCAGGCATTCCGCGCAGATTTTTAGACAGTTCTTTCGATGGCTTTAGGATTGATAACGATGGGCAAAGCCATGCCCTTGATATTTGTCGCGGATACGCGGAAACCTTCAAAGCTAATCTGGATGGGGGGGATGGGCTGATTTTTATTGGGCCACCAGGAACAGGCAAAACACACTTGGCAACTGCAATTTGCAGGGAGGTTATTCGCCAGGGTCGATCGGCATTGTTTACCGGGACGTTGGAATTTACCCAAATCATCAAAGAAACCTACATGGCCAGCTCAGAAACTAGCGAGCGGCAAGCTATTCAAGAGTTTGTGGCGCCAGATTTGCTGGTGCTGGATGAAGTGGGAGTCCAACACCAATCGAAGGTGGAATGCATGCTTATGACCGAACTGATTAACCAGCGGTATTCGGCAATGCGGCCAACCATTCTGCTGAGCAATATGGAAATTGATGATTTAAAAGGATTGCTTGGCGAACGAGTGATTAGCAGGCTGAGAGAGGTGAGCCAGGTGGTGATGTTCACCTGGGAAGACCAACGCAAGCGGAGCGCTTAACTTGTTTTTGTTCTTAAACGATAACTCAAAACCTTGTTGTGGTGTTTATGGCCATCCAAGGGGTTGCAGGGCCACAGGCCAAGGGGGCTGGGATGGGCAGCTAAACCCGCTAAGCGCTTTAGTATGGAATATTAGAGAAACCGCATATAGACAAACCGGAACGAGGCGCGGGCAATGGGTGCGCAGGCTAGTGGTGGCGCGGGGTGCGGCGGTGGTGCTGGGGTGGGTACTGAACACCGACCCCACCCCCTACCCAAAGCTCAGCACAGAAAGGGTGGGGGGTCACCCTGGTTGGTCC
>JADFVW010000142.1 GCA_015222725.1 Pseudomonadota bacterium
GCCAATAAAGACGGTTCGATGATTCGCATGCGGGATATCGCCCGGGTGGAACTGGGTGCCAAGGCCTATACCCGCGACTCAAGGTTGGACGGTGCGCCAGCAGCCGTTCTGAGCATCTATCTTCTTCCCGGTGCCAATGCCCTGGAAGTGTCCGCTGCGGTGCGCGAGAAAATGGCTGTCGTGGAGAAAAACTTTCCCGAGGGGCTGGATTGGCTGGTGGTCTACGACAGCGCTGAATTTATTCAGCAATCCATCACTGAAGTCATCATCACCCTCATCGAAGCCTTGCTGTTGGTCATGCTGGTGGTTTACCTGTTCCTGCAAAACTGGCGCACCACCCTGATTCCCAGCCTGGCCGTACCCGTCTCTGTGGTGGGCACCTTCATTGCCATGCTGCTGCTGGGCTTCACCCTGAATACGGTTAACTTGCTCGCGCTGGTACTGGTTATTGGCATCGTGGTTGACGATGCCATTGTGGTAGTTGAAAACGTTGAGCGCTTGATGGCAGAAGAGGCCATGGAAGCCCGTGAAGCAACCATTCAGGCGATGAGCGAGTTGAGCGGCGCCCTGGTGGCGACCTCCCTGGTGCTGGCGGCGGTATTTGTTCCGGTGGCCATGCTGCCGGGCATTACCGGCATTCTCTACCGGGAATTTGCCGTGACCATTACTGTTGCGGTACTGCTGTCTACCATTGTCGCCTTGACCTTGAGCCCGGCATTGTGTGCCATCTTAATGAAGCGTGAGGCGGTGGGCAAAAAGAATTGGTTGTTCCAGAAGATAGACGACATCCTCGATAAGGGTGCTGAAAAATTCGGCACACTGGTGGGGCTAACTCTGCGTTTCAGCGGCCGCACACTGCTGCTGTTCGCGCTGATGCTGGGCCTTTGCTGGCTGTTGTTTAACAAAGTGCCAGCCAGCTTTATGCCCATTGAAGACAAGGGCATGTTTTTTGTCGATATGGAGTTACACGACGGTTCCACGGTAAACCGAACCAAACCCGTTATCGCGCGGGCCGAGCGCTTTGTCATGAACCACCCGGCGGTGGCACATGTCTTTACCCTAGCGGGCGAGAACCGCCGCTCCGGCGCCAATGAAGCCAACGGGCAGATGGAAATTATCCTCAAGCCATGGGAGCTGAGGAAGGGTGGCGGTTACACCGTCACCAAAGTCATTGATGAGGTGCGCCAGGAGCTCGCCACCTACCCCGAAATTGTGGTGCAGGTATCGCAACCCCCGGCTATCGCAGGCCTGGGGCTGGGCAGCGGTGTTGACCTGGTTTTACAGGACCGCACCGGTACCAACTGGGAGGGCCTGCTGGAAGCCACCGACGAGGTTATCCAAAAAGCCAATCTGCGACGCGAACTAACCGGCGTCGCCAGCCCGGTTAAACCCGAAACCCCCGAGTTGTTTCTGGATGTGGATAGAGCCGAGGCAAAAGCCCTAGGCATACCACTGAAAGACATTTACGGCAGTATGCGCACCTTCACCGGCTCTGCTGTCATCAATGATTTCAATTTGTATGGCCGCGTTTATCGCGTGCGGGTACAGGCCGAAGCGGAATTCCGCGCCCGCCCCGACGCACTGCAATACTTTTATGTGCGCAGTGAGACAACCGGCGCAATGGTGCCTATGTCGGTGCTCGCTTCCATCGATTACTCCACCGGCCCGGCGGCCATAGACCACTACAATATGTTCACCACGGCGAAAATTTCGGGCGACCCGGAATTGGGTTACTCCACCGGTGATGCCATCACCACCATGCGGGAAATACTGGATGAAACACTGCCGCCTACCATCGGCTACGAATGGACAGGACTGACCCAGCAGGAAGTTCAATCCGGGGGAGAGGCCGCTGTTGCCATGCTATTGGCGGTACTCTTTGTCTACCTGTTTCTGTGCGCATTGTATGAAAGCTGGACCATTCCCATTGCCGTTCTTCTCATTGCGCCCACGGGTATTTTCGGCGCACTGTTAATGGTCTACCTGCGCGGCCTGGAAAATAATATTTTCTTCCAGGTAGCCATCATCGCACTGGTAGGCATGGCTGCAAAAAACTCCATTCTTATCGTGGAGTTTGCCAAGCAGTTGGTAGAGGAAGGTATGTCCTTTAAAGATGCCGCACTTAAGTCTGCAAAGATGCGCTTCAGGCCCATCATGATGACGGCCGTGTCTTTTATTCTGGGTGTACTGCCCCTGGTTTTATCCACCGGGCCCGGCGCAGTTGCAAGGCAGTCTATCTCCACTGCAGTCTTTGGGGGCATGATTTTGGCCACCACCTTGGGAATATTGGTTGTGCCTTTATTTTTCGTCTTGTTGGGCAAACTGGATCGGCGACTCGCAAAACACGTGTCCCATGACACAAAATCCGAAGCAATCGGAGATGCCCTGTGAAGCGCCTTGGCACCGTCGTCAGCCTGAGTCTGGCCCTGGCGGGCTGCATGGTCGGCCCCGATTATGAGCGCCCACAAGTACCCCTGGCGGCGGACTGGCACGCCGATTTAAAGTACAAATCAGTGGCTGAACCCACCCTGGCAGACAGGGCCTGGGTTGATATCTTTAAAGACCCGCAACTGGAAAATGTACTGCGCCAGGCGCTTGCCCAGAACAAAGAAATGCTAATTGCCATAGAGAGAGTGGGTGAAGCTCGCGCCAGGCACAGAATAGTCAGGGGTGAACTATTCCCAACACTGGATGCAAATCTCTCCAGCGAAAGAGAACAGGAGTCGGGTTTAACAGAAACAATTCCACAGCTTTCCACCGACATATTTCTGGGCGCCAGTGCCAGCTGGGAGCTGGACCTGTGGGGAAAGAACAGGCGAGCTAATAATGCGGCCTACGCGAATTACCTCGCCAGCGAATACGGCGCGCAGGCTGTGCGCCTCAGTTTAATTGCAGAGGTCTGCCGCGCCTACTTCGATTTGCAGGGCGTCGATCATCGCCTGGAAGTGAGCTACGACACGCTGCACTCCCGAGAAAAAGCAGCCGTCATCGCTGAGAAGCGTTTTAGTGGTGGCCTGACATCCAAGCTGGA
>JADFVW010000143.1 GCA_015222725.1 Pseudomonadota bacterium
CACTGCGCTACAGGACAGGTTTTATCACATAATCTTTGGCACAGAGACGACCGCAGGGCGATGGTTTGATATCTGCCTGATCGCCGCCATCCTCACCAGCGTCATGATTATCCTGCTGGATTCCATTCCGGCACTGCACGCAAAGCACGGCGATTTCTATCTGCAAATAGAGTGGATGTTTACCCTGTTCTTCACCATGGAATACATGATTCGGATCTGGTGTTCTCCCAATCGCCGCGCCTATATTTTCAGTGCATACGGCGTGATAGATCTGCTTGCGATTATGCCCACCTACATCGCATTGCTGATACCCCAGGCCGCCCCGCTGCTGATCATTCGCATGTTCCGAATTCTGCGCATCTTCAGGGTATTACGACTGCTGAAGTTTATGAGCGAGGCCAATGTACTGGCGGGGGCGCTGCGCGCATCCTATCGAAAACTGGTGGTATTTTTCGCCCTGATGATGATTCTAACCACTGTTTTTGGCTGCATTATTTACGTGATTGAGGGGCCGGCAAACGGTTTTGACAACATCCCCAAGAGTATTTACTGGGCTATCGTCACCATTACTACGGTCGGGTATGGGGATGTGGTTCCCGTGACGGTCATGGGCCGAGCCGTATCTGCTGTGGGCATGCTGCTTGGTTTCGCCATCATTGCGGTACCCACGGGTATCATCACCGCGGAATTGGCCACCAAGATCAGCCGCGAGCGAGCCCAGCGCAACTGTCGCAATTGCGCTCGCGCCGGGCACGACGCCGATGCAGACTATTGCAAATATTGCGGCGCCGACATGTAACCCTGCGCCGGCTACACCCCAAATTGCACTATGACAGATGGCCGTAACCCGCTAATAGCGGTATAATGTCCGGCTTTCCACACACCTGTTAATTATGCCTACCCCCCTGTTTGCCTACCGCAAGTACTGGGCGGAGTGCTTCGGCCCCGCCCATGAACTACCCACCAGCCGCGCCGAAATGGACGCTCTGGGCTGGGACAGTTGCGACATCATCATTGTCACCGGCGATGCCTACGTTGACCACCCCAGCTTTGGTATGGCCGTTATTGGCCGCGTACTGGAAGCGCAGGGCTTTCGCGTGGGCATCCTGGCCCAGCCCGAGTGGACCAGCGCCGAGCCCTTTAAAGCACTGGGCAAACCCAACCTGTTTTTTGGTGTAGCTGCGGGCAACATGGACTCCATGATCAACCGTTACACCGCCGACAGAAAGCGCCGCAGCGACGATGCCTACACCGCCAACAACGAGGGCAACAAACGTCCCGATAGAGCGGTCATTGTCTACAGCCAGCGTCTGCGGGAAGCCTACCGCGATGTGCCCCTGGTTATAGGTAGCATAGAGGCCAGCCTACGCCGTATCGCGCATTACGATTACTGGAGCGACAAGGTCAGGCGCTCCATCCTGGTGGACTCCCGCGCCGACATTCTGGTATATGGCAATGCCGAGCGCGCCATTGTCGATATCGCCCATCGCCTCGCAAACGGAGATGCGGTGCACGATATTCGCAACCTGCGCGGGACCGCTTTCATCAACAAGCGCATACCCGAGGGCTGGCGCGTCATTGACTCCACCGACGTGGATGTAGTGGGCCCCACCCGGGCGAAGGTAAACCCCTACCTCGATACGCGCACAGAAAACTGTGACAGCACCTCTGCCAAAGCCGAGAAAACCGGTGTTCAGGCAGTCACTATTTTGGACAGGCCGAAGAAGAACGAGCGCGAAGTCATCCGTATTCCCGCCTTTGAACAGGTGGTGGCAGACGGCGCACTGTACGCCCATGCCTCCCGTGTTCTGCACAAGGAGACCAACCCCTATAACGCCAGGCCACTGGTTCAGGCCCACGGTGACCGGGAGGTGTGGTTAAATCCGCCGCCCATCCCCCTGGAAACCGAAGAATTGGACTGGGTATTTGAGCTGCCCTACACCCGCCTGCCTCACAGTCGCTATGGTGATGCCCCCATCCCCGCCTACGAGATGATTCGCCACTCGGTGAATATTATGCGCGGCTGCTTTGGCGGCTGCACCTTCTGCTCTATCACCGAGCACGAGGGTCGCATCATACAAAACCGCTCTGAAGACTCGATTATCCGCGAGGTGGAGGCCATACGTGACACCTCCAAAGCCTTTACTGGTGTCATCTCCGACCTGGGCGGCCCCACGGCAAATATGTGGCGCGTGGCCTGTAAGAGCAAGGAGATTGAAGGCAAGTGCCGCCTGCCTAGCTGCGTATACCCGGGCATATGCAAAAACTTGAACACCGACCAGACACCCCTGATCAGCCTGTACCGGCGTGCACGGGAAGTGGCTGGCGTAAAAAAAGTATTGATTGCCTCCGGCCTGCGCTACGACCTGGCGGTTGAGACCCCCGAATACGTCAGGGAACTGGTCACCCACCATGTGGGCGGCTATCTAAAGATTGCGCCAGAACACACCGAGCAGGGGCCCTTGTCAAAGATGATGAAGCCCGGCATGGGCACCTATGACAAATTCAAGGTCATGTTCGAGAAATATTCAAAGGAAGCGGGCAAGGAGCAGTATCTGATCCCCTACTTTATTGCCGCCCACCCGGGCACCAGCGATAAGGACATGATGAACCTGGCCCTGTGGCTAAAGCGCAATAAATTTCGCGCCGACCAGGTGCAGACGTTTTACCCCTCACCCATGGCAACTGCAACCGCCATGTACCACACGGGTAAAAATCCGCTCAAGCGTGTCAGTCGCAAAGGCGAGAGCATGCCGACGGTCAAAGGCCTGTCCCAGCGCCAATTACATAAATCTTTTCTGCGTTACCACGATCCGGACAACTGGCCCGCCCTGCGCAAGGCCCTGAAAAAAATGGGCCGTGCTGACCTTATCGGCAATGGAACGCTGCATCTGGTGCCACCGCGACAACCGCCAAAACGGCATCAGCGTGTGGACCCCAGCACAAAAACCTTCGCCACGCAGCACAATGGTTTACCCCGCAATCCGCGCAGAAAGGGCCGGTCATGAACAAAAAGATACTCTACCCACTTCTGGTGCTTGCCCTTGGCTTTGGTCTGGCAGCTTTATTGGCAAGCAATAAACCAACTGTTGTCAGTGAAGTCTACGAGCC
>JADFVW010000017.1 GCA_015222725.1 Pseudomonadota bacterium
GTGAGCAGTGCAACGCCATCCTGGCGAAAGGAGAAAATGCAGCGGTGGGGCTGCCCATTCAGGCACGGCCGGTCTTTCTGTGCACGGGATGCCTCGCCTCTCTGTCGGAGACAGAAACAGATTTGCCCAAACCAGGGAAGGGGAACTCCCAATGAAAACATCAATCACCACCCTGCACGGTGGCAGCCAGTTGGTGTTCGACACCGTCGAGAATATCACCAACACCGTGGAGCGAATGCATGAAACAATCGCCCGCCACCCCCTGCCCTGGGCGCGACAACCGAAAGAGATAACAAAAGCCCATGGCTTAATCGCCTCGACTATCTACTCTACAATCAGGGGCGTCAACAACGTATTGCGCACGGGGGCAGACAGGGCTTTTGACTTCCTGCCAGAACCGGAGCCGGATAATGCCTGGCCAGCAGCAGCCGAATTACGGGCCATTGCCGCGCTCAACGGTGCATTTGGAGACCACTTCGAGGCCAGGGGCAATGCGCTAGCCATCCCCATGAGTTTGACTACGCCCAGCCATCAATTGGAGCTCAATACTGAAGCCCTGACCAGTGCAGTTCCAGAGGCCAGCCCCCATTTGGTGATCCTGGTCCACGGCCTGGGCATGTCTGAACTGTGTTGGAGCCGCAACGCCTCATTTTGCATGGGCAGCCGGCTACAGGATGAGATGGGCTGTACACCCTTGTATTTGCGCTATAACAGCGGGCGCCATATCTCCACCAACGGCAGAGAACTCGCTGAACTATTGGAGCAGTTGTGTGCGACATGGCCGGTACCGGTAGAGTCCCTGTCATTAATCGGTCACAGCATGGGTGGACTGTTGATACGCAGTGCCTGCTGGTACGCCGACAAAGCTGAAAACTCGTGGCTGGCGAGCCTTGGACGGGTGCTTTGCCTGGGCACACCCCATCACGGCTCACCGGTGGCAAAGGCCGGGCATGCCCTCACTGTGGCGATGGAAAGAATTCCCTACATCGAGCCGCTGGCTATTGGCCGGCGTCGCAGCGCAGGCATCAAGGACTTAAAATATGGGAACCTGCTCGACGAAGACTGGCAGGGCCACCATCCCGATCACTCACGCCCGGACTCCCGCACTGCGGTACCCCTGCTGCCGAATGTAGAGTATTACTTTGCCGCAGCGTCACTGGGCCGTGACAAGGACGACCCTCTTGGACATGCATTGGGAGACATACTGGTACGATGCGATAGCGCGATGGGTTCCCACTCCAATGATTTGCATCACCTGAAAATCAAGGATGAGAACTGCCAGGTTTTCCACGAAAAGAGCCATTTGGATCTGCTGACTGATGACGCGGTTCAACAACAAATTGTCAATTGGTTCGGTGCCGATTCAATCGACTAGCTGCTTGTTCCTCACCGTCATTCTCCATCAACCGACCACACCGCCAGCTCATTGCCACTGGGCTCGGTGAAGTGGAAGCGCCTGCCGCCCGGGAAGGAAAATATGGGCTTGGTAATAACACCTCCCGCAGCCTTCACGCGCCCCTCGGCCTCCTCCAGGGCATCGCTGTAAAGAACAACCAGGGCACTACCATTATCGGTGGACGCGGCGAGATCAGATTTGAAAAAACCGCCATCAAGTCCTGCATCCGTGCTGGAGAAGGAGGCGTAGTCGGGGCCGTAATCGACAAAGCTCCAGGCAAATACCGACTCGAAGAAGGCCTTGGTGGCAGGAATATTTTTGGCTGGAAATTCCAGATAGTTAATTTTGTCGTTGGCGCTCATAGCTTCCTCACCTTGAATTTCCGACCCTTTATTTTGCCATTAATCAGACGGCCCAACGCCCTATCCGCCACGTTCCGCTCTACAGCAACATAGGCCACATAATCCATTACGTCAATTTTTCCCACCGCCTTGCCGTCTATACCGGCTTCACCGGTAAGAGCACCCAGAATATCGCCGGGGCGCACTTTTTGTTTCCTACCGCCGGAAATACACAGTGTTACAAAGGCCGGGGCAGGCAGCGACTCACCGCTGACGGGCAGCACTTCAATGGCTTCAAACTCCAGTTCCCGCTTTAGGTAATCGCCTATGCTGTTCAGTTTGTAACGCTCCGAATCGGCGAAAAGGGTCAGCGCCAAACCCTGCTTGCCAGCGCGACCCGTGCGGCCTATGCGGTGTACATAAACATCGGCATTGCGCGGCAGCTCATAGTTGATAACCGCGGATAAATCGTCAATATCCAGACCCCGGGCCGCCACATCGGTGGCCACCAGCACACTGCAACTGCGCTGCTTGAATTGCACCAATACCTGGTCGCGGTCTCGCTGCTCCAGGTCACCGTGCAGCGCCGCTGCGGCGATTCCGTGGTCACTCAGGTAAGCGCAGACATCCCGCACAAACGCCTTGGTATTGCAAAACACCACGGCCGACTCGGGTTTGAAATGCTGCAACAGCTTTACCAGTGCATCCAGCTTGGCGCTCTTCTGGCAGATATAAAACTGCTGTGCGATATGCTGGTCGCTGTGCAGGGTCTCCACGAAAACCTGCTCGGGTTTGTTCTGGAAACGCGCACTCAGCGATTGAATATCATCCGGGTAGGTAGCGGAGAACAACAGTGTTTGCCTGTCGTTTGGTGTTTCCCCAATAATGGCTTCAATGTCATCGATAAAACCCATTTCCAGCATTCTGTCCGCTTCATCCAACACCAGGGTGCTAACCCGGCTGAGGTCCAGGGTCTTTTTACGCAGGTGATCCTTAAGGCGACCGGGCGTGCCCACCACAATATGCGCTCCGTGTTCCAGCGAGCCAATCTGGGGACCGATGGATTGACCGCCGGTAAGCGTGACCACTTTTATATTTTGCTGGTAGCGCGCCAGACGGCGAATCTCTACTGCCACCTGGGTGGCGAGCTCTCTGGTGGGGCAGAGAATCAGCGCCTGGGTGCCGAAATCCCGGGGGTTCAGTTTACACAGTAGGGACAGTCCGAAGGCCGCGGTTTTACCACTGCCGGTTTTGGCCTGGGCAATCAAGTCCTTGCCCGCCAAGGCCAGGGGCAATGCCTCGGCCTGGATAGCCGTCATATTTATATAGCCCAGGCCTTCAAGATTTTCCAATTGTGAAGGCGGTAATGGCAGTGTAGAAAAAGACAATTCGCTCATGCTATTCGCTCTATCGAGCGCTCCTGTAGGGTCCAGGCCCAGATACAATAAAAGAATACTATTAATAAACAGCCTACCCAGGCACCGGTGTAACCAAATAATGCCAGGTTGACTCCAGCCAGTAGTGGCCCCGCCACCCTGCCCCAGGATGAGGCGGCACCGGTAGTGCCCATCATGCGACCACGCAGCTCATTCGGTGTCCTGTAAGTCACAATGGTATTGAGCAGTGGCATACACAGGGTCGCGCCGGACAGTGAGATAAAAGCCGAGGCCACCATTAGCGGCATCGTATCGGCGAATACAGCGACAACAAGCCCCAACAGGCAGGTCGTCACGCCGATTCGCAAAAAGCGGATTTCACCCAACCCCCGCACGGCTGGCCCCATCACGCCACCTTGCAGGATCGCGATAAGCGCCCCCTGTACACCAAAGACAATACCCACTTCCCGGGCACTCCAGTTCAGCAGGTCTCCCACCCACAGTGGAAAGAGGTAGGTAATGGAGCTTACGCTCGCATTGTGTAGCACATACTGAAACACGAGTAAGCGGTTTCCTGTGCTCCGCAGCATTGCCAGTATCGAGCCCTGCTGACCGCTTTTCTGATGAGCGCGATTGGCAGCGCGTTTCTCCTGCGACAGCGACTCAGGCAGAAACACCGCGGCGGCAATGATCGCCAACACCGACATAACCCCAGCCACAATACAGGGCAGTACAAAGCTGGTACCGCCGCCAGACAGTAACCCCCCGAGCAGAGGGCCCAGTACCAGGCCCATGCCAAAAGCCGCACCAATCATGCCCATGCCCTTTGCCCGATTTTCCGGTTTGGTGATATCGGCCATCATGGCCGAGGCCACACCAAAGTTGCCCGCCATTATGCCGGCGAAGCCCCTGGCGGCAAAAATCATCCAGAGCTGGGATGCCAGGCCCAGCATTACATAAGACAGGGCGGCTCCCGCCAGGCAGATCATAATCACCGGCTTGCGCCCAATGCGGTCAGACAACCGACCCCAGTAAGGCGCAAATAGCCCGGCGCCAATGGCGTAGATGACAATAATATAAGCAATGTCCATTTTGTCCGCCCCTAACTGGGGGGACAAAAATGGCAGGATGGGAATGACAATGCCGAAGCCGATCAGGTCAAGCAGTACCACCCCGAACAGCAGCGGCACATCAATCTCCCTGCCACAGGCATTGGATCATGTTTTTTTCTTGCCGGGTTTTGACTTTTTGTCACTCTTGCGCTGTGGCGGCTTTTTCTCCCTTCGCGCCAACCGGGTTATCTCCAGGCGCTGGCCACTCACCCACACGCCGCGCAGGTGCTTGAACAATTCCTTGGGCATACCCTCGGGCAGGTCGACCGTGCTGTAGTCCTCAAATATCTCGATGCGGCCGATATACTCACTGTCCAACTCCGCCTCGTTAGCGATAGCGCCGACAATATTCCCCGGCTTCACATCGTGCTTGCGGCCCACTTCAATGCGAAAGCGCTCCATGTCTCTTCCAGGCGCCGGCGCATCGTGATTTGAGCCGGGGAAGAGCTTTTCAGCGGGATTCTTTTCCCTGGCCTTCTTCGGTTTGGCCTCACGCTCTTTGCCCTTGCTTGCGCGCGCTTCGCGGGGACGATCATCATCACTTCTACTCTTCTTAGCGGCCTTCTCCCCTGCTGGCGCCTTGCCAACCAGCGGCTGTTTACCCTGGGCAAGCGATGCCAACGCCGCGGCAATGTCGACCACCGGCACACCGTATTCGTGTTGATACTCATCGATCATCTTTCTAAAAACACTGAGATTCCGGGTGTCCAGGGCCTCGGTAATACGCTGTTTGAACTTGCCGATGCGTTTATCGGTGACCTCCTCGGCGGTGGGCAGCACCATTTTTTCAATGGTCTGGCTGGTGGCTTTTTCAATAGCACGCAGTAAACGGCGCTCGCGATTGGCGGCAAACAGGATAGCGTCGCCCTTTCGGCCCGCCCTGCCGGTACGGCCAATACGGTGAATATAGGCCTCTACATCGTAGGGAATATCGTAGTTAATTACGTGACTGATACGCGTGACATCCAGACCCCGGGCGGCTACATCTGTGGCCACCAGGATATCCAGCTTGCCACTTTTCAGGTTTTCAATAGTAGTCTCGCGTTGCTTTTGCGGGATGTCACCGTTTATGGCTGCACAGGAATAGCCCCGCGCCGACAGCTTGTCCGCCAGCTCGGTAGTGGCAATACGGGTGCGTACAAAAACAATTACTGCATCGAAATCCTCAACTTCGAGAATACGGGTCAGGGCATCCATCTTGCTGCTGCCCGCCATCATCCATACACGCTGGCGTATGGATTCATTGGTCACCGTTTTAACTTTAATGGTGACTTCCTGGGCATCACTGAGGTACTTGACCGCGATACGACGAATAGCCGTGGGCATGGTGGCAGAGAACAAAACAATCTGGCGCGTGTCTGGTGTCTGCTCCAGAATCCACTCCACGTCATCGATAAAGCCCATGCGCAGCATCTCATCAGCTTCGTCGAGAATCAGGGTCTTCAGGTCTGCCAGCTTCAACGAGCCCCGGCGCATGTGATCCATCACCCGACCCGGCGTACCCACAACCACATGTACTCCACGCTCCAGCTGTCGCAGCTGGCCGCGCATATCCGAGCCGCCATAGACTGGAAGCACTTTAAAACCCGGCATGTGGCGGGCGTATTTCTGGAATGCCTCGGCGACCTGGATGGCCAACTCACGGGTGGGTGCCAGCACCAACACCTGCGGCGCTTTCTTTTGCTTCATATCGAGGCGCGCCAACACCGGCAGGGCGAAAGCCGCTGTTTTACCGGTACCAGTCTGGGCCTGGCCCAGAAGATCCACCCCGCTCAGTAAATGGGGAATAGTCTCAGCCTGAATTGCAGATGGGGTTTCATAACCCACATCATTCAAAGCCTGTTGCAGGGGAGCCGGCAAATTCAGTTCCGCGAAACTGTTCACCGTATTGTCTGAGGACATGACGATACCTTGAAAAGAGAATAGAGCCGCATAAGCTGATACAGTCAGGTCACGGCGGCCGGCGATTATACAGCGCTACAGCCCGCGCACAATGGGCGCGGCATTAAGTCACATGCCAACAGTTTAGCAGTGGATGGCTCCCTCTGCCCCGCTTTTGACGAATGTAACATAAGGCAATCAGCCAAGCAGGCTCATTTCATGGACACTCTGGATAATTGACGA
>JADFVW010000144.1 GCA_015222725.1 Pseudomonadota bacterium
AACTTGCACAGGGCATAGATGACTTGCACAGTGCGTCTGCGCGCGACCGGGCAGCCGTGGTAGCCGCAGCAAAAAAATTACACGCGGTAATTTTGCCTTTGGTTGAAGTTCTCAGCGCTGCTGACTATTCACCCGATAAAATGAGAGTGCTGCGCAAGGGGCTGCTGACCCAGGCAGCCAGTGGTCGTTTTCGCCATTTTACAGCGGCCGAACAAGTATTCCTGGCAGTTGAAACCCTTTGTTTATCGCTCTCGGAAGTGGATAAATACGAGGCACAGTTAGATGGCTGGTTTAAGACCATGGACAATGAAAACGTCTTTGTCCCGGCCCAGTATGCTGTTTTTGCCCGTAAACTACTGGACGCTCTATGAGCGCTGAGCAGTTGACGCCTCCAATTCAGGCCTGGGGTCATAGCCACAAGGCACAGCGTGCCCACAATGAAGACGCTCTGTTGATTGACCTGGCCCAGGGCCTGGTTGTGGTTGCCGACGGGGTAGGTGGGCAGGACGCAGGTGAAGTGGCCAGCGGTCTCACCTGCGAAGTGCTTGCCAGGGAAGTGGCCGCCGGCTCTACTCTGGTAGAGGCAATTCGCAAGTCCAATGAGGAGGTTTTTGAGGCGGTTAACAATGGCTTGGGTCGACAGGGAATGGCTACCACAGTAGTTGCGTTGCATTTTGACGGGGCGGACTATGAACTGGCCTGGCTGGGCGACAGTCGTGCCTACTTGTGGGACGACAGTCTGTCTTTACTTAGTCGAGACCACTCCTACGTAGAAACCCTGATTGCCAGTAACCATATTAGCATCGAAGAGGCCCGTCTTCACCCCAAGAAGAATATTGTTACGCAAGCCGTGGGTGCACAGAACACGGAGCAACTGAACATAGGAACAAACAGCGGTAGGCTGCAACCGGGCCAGGTTATATTGTTGTGTAGCGATGGACTGAACGATGCGGTTCCCACAGCGGGTATCGTTGATATTCTATCGGCGGACGAGTCTCTGGAGGTTCGCTGCCAACAATTGGTGGGTGCCGCTTTGAATGCCGGTGGTAGAGATAATATTACTGCTGTGTTGATTGAGGGGAGTCCCAGTCTTGTGGTGCGCGAGGGAACCGCGATCCCAGATTTTGTGTGGAGTTATGACGCAGCTACGGCGCAGTACAAGGAGTTTCGTGAGCCGTCCAGCAAGCCTGTGGTGGCGGTAAAGCGGATTGCAGCGCGAACATCGGACGAGACACAGTTGATGGCATCGCCACCGGTTGGTGCCCAGGGTGAAAGAGACAAGCAGCCGCGGAGAATTCGCGTCTATTTACTGTGTGGGCTGCTCTTTGCGGCAGCCATGCTGTATTTAAGCCTGTTTAACAACGGCTATTAGTAAGGAGAGAATTGCGGTGAGTGATACTGAGACAAATGATACGGCAGCCGGATTTAGGGCGGAACTAAAGGCGGCGGATGAGAGTCTGCAAACCCTCAGCGGTGAAATGCGCGTGGGCAGGTCAACCGACTGTGAAATATGTATCGAGGACCCCCGCGTTTCGCGTGGCCATGCACTTATTTCGGTAGTGGGTGAACGAGTGACCATCGAAGACCTGGGCTCGGTGAATGGCACTCGGGTGAATGGCCTGCGCATCGAAACTGCAGTGGAAGTGAGAGATGGCGACACCCTCATGTTCGACAAACACCTGTTTAAAGTTGTTATTGTGGGGGCGGCTGTGGATGACGATGCCACCGTAATCGATAGCGATGTTACAGTTATTGGGGGCTTTGAGCCCGCACCTGCGCCTGCACCCGCACCTGCGCCAGAACCTGCACCGCCACCCGCGCCAGAGCCCAAACCTGAGCCCAAACCTGAGCCCAAACCTGAGCCAGTGGCTGAGCCCGGTCCGGCCCCGGCACTGCCAGGTAGTTGGGTTGAATCGGGCACCAGCGAACACACTCAGATTCTGATGCCCGGGGCGAAACTCGATACCCCCGAAAGCACAAGTGCTGTAGAACGCAAGTCGGAACTTCCCCACCTGCTGGTACTCGTCGACGACGGCAGTCACGAACTTCTGGAGTTGGAGTTGGCCACGGGTGTGGATCAGGATGTTTGGGAAATTGGCCGAGGCGACTCCTGTGAGATTGTCCTGAGCGACCCCAGTGTTTCGACACGCCATGCACAACTGATCCACAAGGACGGGCGCTGGCGCCTGGTTAACCTGGTCTCGGCCAACGGTTTGTTTGTCAACGATGAAAAGCGCCTGACTGCCTATTTGTCCGATGGCGATGAAATACGCCTGGGCCGCGTTAAGGTGGTCTTCAGAACCGCAGTGGGGGCATCTACCGCGAAAAAGTCGGCTGGCGTCAAGTTGGCTGCTCCAGGTGGAAAAAAGGGGAAGGGGCTATCCAGGCCTATACTGATCGCTGCGCTAATCGTAGTTGTGGTTATAGCGGCTATGGCGTTCTGGCAATTTTCCTGAGATGAGGGAAGCGGAGGCCGATACAAAGGTTATACCCGCGAAACCAACGGGCTTGGCACTCGAGCGAATAGCTCCTATCAAACCGCATAAAAGTCGGCGGCCTATACCGCCAAAGAATCAAAAGCGGGGAGGGAAGGGGGTATGGGCCTGGGTGACAGTGATAGCTCTTGTATTTTCGGGCTACTTGTATGTACAACAATCAACTCAAAACCTCCCGCCGTCAGTCCTTCAGCCGCCAGTCCTTCAGCCGAGAATACAACTGTCCTTGTCTCGGTCGGAACAAGCATGGCGAGAGGGAGAGTTGGTAGAGGCAATTTCTATTGCCAGGGAATTGTCGAAGCAACCGCAGGGGCAACTGGCTGGCGCGCAGTTACGCCACTATAGTCAAGTAGTTCAGGACTATGAATTACTGCTGGCGATGGATCCAGGCCCGGAGTACGCGCAACATTTGACGCGTTTCTATCTCGGGCTGGACCCGCTTGGCGACCCGTTTTTTTGGCAGAGCCTTGAACAGGACTACCAGCGCCTGGCGACCCCGGAATTCATCAAACTTGCCCAGAAGTTTTTGCAGGAACTGCGAGGGCAGTACCCGGATCTGGTGCTAGGCAAGTCGCCTGAATAGGCTGAATAATGCGCTATAGGGTGGCACCGGTTATTTGAAATCGCTATCGGGAAATTTCTGCTCAGCCATAGTAGCGAGCTTGCGGGCACTTGTAGAGTTGCCATTTTTTTCCAACTGTCCTATTTTTGAGGCCAGCTTTTCGCCGAGAGTATTCAATCCCTCCATGGCGTCCGGGTTGTCTGGATCTATTTCCAGTGCCATTGTATAGGCATCATAAGCGCTGCTTCCCTCCGGCGTGATCAGTCTTCCGATCATCAGATGAACACGTCCAACCCCCAGAAGATCAGCAAGTTTCTCCTGTTCCTGGACTGTTAGTATTTTCTTTTCCTGGGGTATTTCTGCCCGCAGCCAATCGTTCTGAATGCTTACATTCCAACCGACATACGCTACTGTGATAAGTAACAGTACCAAACCTGTGGCAGTAATCCAGCGCCGCTTATGTCCAGTTTGAAGTGATGTTTTCGTAGGAGTTGTCAGCGGTTGAAGAGCATTGAGGAATTCATTTGCATTTTGAAATCTTTTCTTCGGTTCACTGGCTAGAGCACGGGAAATTACCTGCTTCAGCGCGCTCAAAATCTCGGTAGATTGAGTGTCTAGTTTGGTAAAATTGTCTTCATTCAGGCGTCGATTGATTGCCGTTTCTCTGCCATCGAAAAAAAACTGCTCTCCCGTTAACAGCTCATACAATACAAGCCCTGTTGAGTATATATCGCTGCGTGCGTCAATTTTTTCGCCACGACTCTGCTCTGGAGAAGAATACTTCGGAGTTCCAATAATCATACCGGTCTGTGTATAGTCAGAATCTTCAATGCGGGCGATACCAAAATCTGCAATCTTTACTTTGTCATTTTCCATCAGGATGATATTTGCAGGTTTTATATCCCGGTGAATGATGCCCAGTTCGTGGGAGTGTGATAGTGCACTAAGAACCTGTGCAATTATGTGCGTGGCCATTTCCAGCTTGAAGTGCATGCCGCGGGCTAAGTATTCCTGGAGTGACTTGCCTTCTACAAACTCCATAACGAAGAACGGGTCCCCCTCGTCCTCTTCATGGTAGTCGTATATTGCGACAATGTTGGGATGTCCCAGACGTCCTTCAGCCTTTGCCTCACGTCGAAAGCGCGCACGCAACTCGCGGCCTGCCGTGCCTTGTAACAGGCTGCGTCGGATAGTTTTAATGGCTACCGGGCGTTCAAGATGAGGGTCGTATGCGTGGTACACAATACCCATACCACCTTCCCCCAGGATTGCCTTGATACGGTATTTTCCCAGTTGTTCAGGGTTGCTCAAATTATCTATCCATCATCCCGGCGTGAAAAAGAACTCACCGGACTCATGGCCGGCCAGGTGTATGGGGGCGTACTGGGGGGCTTGCGACTGTCCGGGAGTGGAAGCCTGTGCCGGCATGAGTTCAAGCACCCTGGAATAGAGAGAGAAGCCTTCCAGTACCTGGTCGTTATTGCGCAGTGCGCCTATAAACGCCTTGGCAAATACCGAGTGTTTTCCACCGCCGCCATCCAGTACCGGTTCTACACCGCCGGAAGTAAATGTGAGACGGGCGCGGGTTTGAGCCATTACCTTCATCCACTCTGCACGTACATCGTCGGGTATGTCCATCTGTACGCGGGCTATCGGTGTTTGTGTCAGTGTGCCTGCATAGCAGGAGTCGGCCACGACCAGCACATGCTTGGCCTCAATTACATTGAGAATGTTCGTTATAGCTTCGTTCGATATCCAGTTGATATTGTTATCCTGGTCGGCATCGACGGGCAGCCAGTATCCGAACTTGTTTTCGTCATCCAGTTTGCCATGACCGGCATAGTATATAAGCAGGTTGTCGTTTTTATCCAGTTTTTCACGCAGGTCATTGAGCGCGGATAAAATGGTATAGCGGTCGGCATTAAGCAATAAAGTGGTCGTAAAATTGTATTTCTGGCGCAGGACTTTTTCTGTTTCCCGTGCATCATTTACCGCAGTTTTCAGGGTGGAAAAATTTTGATACTCATTGTTGCCGATGATTAGCGCATGGTAGTTACCCATGGGTATGTCAAGGTCTATTCCCGATTGCTCGGACGTTGGCCGGGAGGGAGGAGCGCCGTTGCTTCCCTTGCTCTGCTCGACAAAGGAAAATGAGATCATGGCCCTGCGGCCGTCATTATCGACTGCTATCACCTGGACCGGAGTGGGGTCGTCAACCAGGGGCACCGAATACCGGAACAGATTATTATCGGTTATCTCGGTCGCCTGGCCGTTAACACTCAGGGACAGTAATCCGGCCTGCGTTGATATTTTACCAATGACTTCTCTCTCTCCCTGGAATTTGCGTATTCGAACTGTGGCCAGACTTCGAGTCAATACCACCGGAGGCTCTATAATCTCTATGCCCAGCGTATTTTCAGCCACTGCCAAAGGTGTCTGTCTTGACGTTCTGCCGGAGGCGAGCTCCTGCTGGTAAGACTTCTCTTCCCGCTGCAGACGACTTATTTGCTGCTCCTGTGATTTGACCAGCGTACGCTGGGTCTCAAGCTGTGTGGCCAATTGCTGCAGTTCGTTGTGCTGCCCCTGCAGAGCCGATTGATGCTCTTCGGCCTGCGTTGCCAGAGCCTTGTCACTACTGGCACGCTCCATATGCAGGGATGCACGGGCCAGTAACAGCTCATGGCCCATGTCATCCATTTGCTGCTCACGCTCCAGCAGGTTGCTGTCCAGTCTGGATTTTTCCTGTGCGTAGCTGCTCTTGTCGCTGGTCAGTTGCTGTGATTTTTTATCCATCGCTGCAAGCGCCTGTGACAATTGTTGTCGCTCACTGCGACTGCGCGTTTCGAGGGTGGCGAAGCGAGCTTTTTCTTCCCGCAGGACCTGATTTCTTTCATCGAGTTCGTTTTGCAGTGACAGCAGGGCGGGGGACAGGTCTACCTGCCTGGATTGCTGCTGCAAACTCGCCTGCAGTCCGGCTACATCGGATTCTGAGCGGCTTACCTGTTGTTTTGCCTGTGTGAGCTCGTTCTCCAGACCGGTGATTCGCTGCTGGTGCTGCGCCACTTTCTTGTCACTGGATTGTTCCAGTGACTGACGCTCGGCCTGCAACTGGGCCAATTTCACTCGTTCGGCTGTTAGCGCCCGGTTTTTGTCCTCCAACTCAGATTGCAGGGTGATCAGTTTTGGTGTGAGGGCAGTTTCGCGGGACTGTTGTTCCCGAAGTTGTTGACGGGTTTCAGCGAGTTTCTGCTCGGATTGGTTGAGACCCTGTTTCGAGCGGGACAGCTGTTGTTCCAATTGGGCAATTTTTTTCTGGTTTTGATTCTTGCCCGTTTCATTGCTTGATAATTGCTCTGCCAGCGCACGCTGGTTGCGGCCCAGTTCTTTATTCTGCAGCTGTAGCTGCGCCACTTGTTGTTCCAAATTCGCTCTGGCAGATTCGATCTGCGCCACATTGGCTTGCAGTTCACGGTCTTCTGCCGAATTATTGGGCTGCGTAGTACTGGCCTGTGTTGTCAGGGCCACTTCCAGCTTTGCCTGGGTGGCGCGCATATCACTCTGGGTCGTGCTTAAGGCCGAGGACTGTTTGTTCAGCTCTCCGCTGACACGATTCAGTTTCGCCTTGAGTTGGTCGCTTTGGCGTTGCTCTTCTGCCAGTTCCTGTTGTACCGATTCGTACTCGCCCCGTGGGACATAATTGCTGCTCAGGGTAGAGGCGAACATCAGTTTATCTGCAGCCAGGCCGGAAGCGCTGCGGTACAGGTTGAGTGCGGTTTCCTGGTCTTGTTTTACTCCCAGGCCTTTTTCATACAGGTGCCCCAGGTTTATTTTCGCCCTCGAGTCACCTTGTTCGGATGCTTTGTCGTACCACTGTGCAGCTAATGTGTAGTCGGCGGTCAGGCCCAGGCCTTTCTCATATATTTCGCCCACATAGGTTTGCGCGACAGCATCCCCTGCTTGCGCCATAGGCAGCCAAATACGCAGGGCTGTGGCATAGTCCGCCCTGTCGTAGGAGACATATTCGCCACCGCGAATTTCGCAATCACTCTGGGAGGTTTTTATCGGTTGCCGCTGAGTAACAAAAGTCATGCTTGCACCCAACTTGCGTACCTGGCCCGGGAGCAGGCAATCTACAATGTAAAAATTTTGGGAGGCATCGCTGTTTTGAGCACCGGCGGTGGAGCTGGTGTTTCGCCCGGTAGTTGACTCGCACCCAGAAAAGAGAATTGAGAGGCACGCAAAGGCCAACAACCCCAATTTCCTATAGCGCGGCGCCGTATGCATGCTGATTTTATCGGCTATTATTTTCACCTTACAGTTCCTGTCGCCAGCCCAAAGACTGGTCGTTTACCATAGCGCATTGACTGCTTTACCACAACAGATCGACTACCGCGTCCGAAAGCCATTATTATAGGATAATATGCCCGGACGAGGCGGAATCTTTGAAACGAACGATTGCCAGACAACACATTCGCGGTGGGGCGCAGTGGCGTCCTAGCCGACCTGCATCTGCTGTGCAGCTCTGCCTGTTGCTATTAGTGCTAGTGGGCTGTACGGGGCAGTCTGCGCAAAGGGTTGCACAGCAGGCACAGTTTGTCTCGGAGGTGGCGCAGGGCGATCCCTTTTTGCATCAGCTTTATCTCAGCCCGTCTCATGGCAAAGGTGTACTGCATATTTACATAGAGGGAGACGGCCGGCCCTGGCGCACCAGGAAGTTGGTGTCGCTGGATCCCACCCCGCGCACACCCCTGATGTTACAGTTGATGGTGATGGACAGTGCGCCGTCTTTGTACCTCGGGCGCCCATGCTATTTTAACCTTGGTGATCCCCGGTGTTCTGCTCAGTGGTGGACTCACTGGCGTTACAGTGAAACGGTTGTCGCCAGCCTCGATAAAGTGATTGATCAGTTTGCCAGTGAGTACCAGGGTGTGGCCCTTTTTGGACACAGTGGGGGTGGGGCGCTGGCGATGCTGCTGGCAGCGCGTCGCGAGGATGTCCGCTCCGTGCTGACCCTGGCGGGAAACCTGGATATCGACGCCTGGGCGGACTATCGGGGTTACAGTCGTTTGGAGGGCTCCCTGAACCCGGTTCTCAGCCCACCCTTAGCCCCGAAAGTGCAGCAGTTACACTTGATAGGAGAGAGGGATGCCATTATTACGCCATCAATGCTGTCACGGGCAGTAGCCCGGCAGCCCTCTGCCGAGCTTCGTGTTATTGCGGATATTGACCACGCTTGTTGCTGGCAGAAATTCTGGCCAGCAATACTTGCGGAATTGAAGGAGTAACAACGGGGCCGGATTAGAACTCGATTCTGAAGCCAGCGGTAAAGATATGATGGCTGACATTGTCCAGGCCCAGCACCGTATCGTAGTTGGCAAATATCTGCATGCCTTCACGCAACACAGAACTGACTCCCAGGCTGATTCCGAAAAAATCTTCATCCGCAGCATTTGACCGAAAGCGCATTATATCGTCGGTGGGGTCGAAGATGTACTTTGCAGTGATCCGTCGAGAATCGTCCTTGAATTCATGGTGCCATTGCGCTCTGGCATAGGGCGTAAAAACGCCAAAGTCAGTGCTCATGACGTAGGTGAAGTCCAGGCCCAGGACAGACTGCAGGGACTCGATATCCTGGTCGCCGATTGCCATAATCAGCGAATCTTTATCAGCTGCCGCGTCAAGGGGGTCAGAGCCTGCGGCAGTCGTTTCTTTTGACGTTTCGCGATAGCCATCTATTTCCACATCCACATAATCCAGCCTGGCGTAATAGCGGGCATTCCAGGCACCGCCCAACTGCTGGTTAAAGCCGCCACCAAGGCTGAAAGTAATTTGCTCGGCATCGGTATCCATGAGCGCGATCTGGTCGACCAGACCGTATTGAATGGAGCGTTCACCCTCCAGGTCAATGGAGCTGTAGCCGAAAGAGCCATCGATGTAAAAATTGTTATCGAAATAGGTACCGTAGAGTGCCACGGTATTACTTTCACTGGACTGCTCGCCCTTGCCCGCTCCTGTACCAGTACTTGAAACAGCGCCTTTCCTGTCATTGATGTCGGCATCGGTATCCACATAGCTATAGGCGATTCCCGCCACCAGGTGGTTACTCAGGCGGTAGTCAATGCCTGTGGTTATGCCATAGCCATCGAAATCAAACTGGTTCTCGTTTTCTTCGGCATCCTTGTCGCCGGTGTCGTACACGCCGTTGAGGAAGAAGCCCCAGCGGGAAAAATCATCCGCACCTGCGGTGCCACCGGTTTGGTCTGACCATTGAACCCCACCTATGCTAACGCCCGACACACCTGCTCTCAGGTTGGAAAAACGCGTTTCAATCTGATTTTTGAGAGCGGTATCGGTGCGGCTTGAACCCGCTGTCAGGCTTTCTTCCGGCGACAGGCGTTGCAGTACATCAGCGGTCTCACCCAGCTCGAACCCCTCTCCTTCCTGATTAAATTTTGCCCCTCCACAGCGCCTGAACAAACGAGTTTGTGCCTCGCTAAGCTGTGGCTGGATTCCAGCCATTTTTGGACAGATGATGTCAATGTATGACCCCGTGGCTGTTTGTACCTCGTTGTCGGTATCAACTTCACCCAGGTCAACCGCCAGCAGAGGTGCTGTCAGTAGCATGGCAACAACACCCGGGACATACGCGAGCAACTTGCGCGTAAAAGTGCGCTTTGAATCCATAGTACTCTCCATTTTTGTTTTTATGAGAATTTTAATACAAATGGCACACCCACATGATAGTACAGCACCCGAAAAATACAACAGTGTAGAAACACGCATTCGGGTGTGGCACCGCAAGCCCGAACTGATGTCAGTAACAGCAAATGGCAGTTTGAAAATGGTTTTCCAATAAAACTAACAATCTGTCCTAAAGAGTCTAGACTGAGTGAACGTAGACCAACAATAAGAGCTTACAAAACGTGAGGATAAACCCATGAAGGCTTCAGACCTGTTTATCAAATGCCTGGAAGAAGAGGGCGTTGAGTTTATTTACGGCGTGCCGGGGGAAGAGAACCTGGATATGCTGGAGTCACTGCGCACCTCTAATATCAAGCTAATCCTTACCCGTCACGAGCAGGCCGCTGGTTTTATGGCGTCTACCTACGGTCGACTTACCGGCAAGGCGGGTGTCTGCCTGTCCACATTGGGGCCGGGTGCGACCAACCTGGTTACCGCTGCCGCGTACGCACAACTCGGCGCCATGCCCATGGTGATGGTGACGGGTCAAAAACCGGTAAAGACCAGCAAACAGGGTGCTTTTCAGATCTGCGATATTGTCGGCATGATGAAGCCACTGACCAAGTTTACCCACCAGTTGGTGAGTAGCGAGAATATTCCCAATAAGGTTCGCGAGGCTTTTCGACTGGCTGAGGAGGAGCGTCCGGGGGCGGCGCACCTGGAATTTCCCGAGGATATCTGCACCGAAGAAGTCAGTCTGCAACCGTTTAAAGCCAGCCTGTCCCGGCGACCGATTGCGGAGGACAAAAGTATTTATGCCGCGATAAACATGATTGAAAACGCCAAAAGTCCACTGTTACTAATCGGTGCGGGAGCCAACCGAAAGTTAACCAGCAAAATGCTTACCGCCATGGTGGACAAGCTGGGGATTCCCTTTTGCACAACACAGATGGGCAAGGGCGTTGTCGATGAAACCCGGCCCGAGTTTATTGGCAATACCGCTCTGTCGGCAAACGATTATGTACACCGGGCTATTAATTACGCCGATGTCATCATCAATGTAGGCCACGATGTCATTGAAAAACCCCCCTTCTTTATGACCGACCACGACGTCGAAGTCATACACATGGGTTTTAAATCGGCAGAAGTCGACCCGGTGTATTTTCCGCAGTTGGAAGTGGTTGGTGACATCGCCAATGCTATCTGGCGTATGACGGAGAAAATGAACTCGCAAGACCATTGGGACTTCACCTTCTTTGAGCATGTGCGGGACAAGTTAATCGAGCAAGTTGCCGAGGGCACCGAAGATGGTCGCTTCCCTGTCTATCCGCAGCGAATAGTCAAGGATGTGCGCTCGGTTATGCACGATGATGGAATAATAGCCCTGGATAACGGCGTCTATAAAATCTGGTTCGCGCGAAATTATATGGCGCAGCACCCCAACACGGTGCTGCTGGACAATGCGCTTGCCACCATGGGCGCGGGCCTGCCCTCGGCCATGGCGGCCAGGTTTGTCTATCCCGACAAGCGGGTGATGGCTATCTGTGGTGATGGCGGCTTTATGATGAATTCCCAGGAGTTGGAAACCGCCGTGCGCTTAAAAATAAATCTTGTTGTGCTGATACTCAGGGACGACGCCTACGGCATGATCAAGTGGAAGCAACTGAATTACGGTTTCCAGAATTTCGGTCTGGATTATGGCAACCCCGATTTTGTTAAATACGCGGAGTCCTATGGCGCATTTGGCCATAGAGTAGAGACGGCCGATGGCTTATTGCCGCTGATGGAGCACTGTCATAGCACGCCCGGCGTTCATGTTATCGATTGCCGCATAGATTACAGCGAAAACGACCGCATCCTGAATCATGATATTCAGAAAAGAGCGGCTGAGCTTTAGGCACAGTGGGTGCCTGTCTTGTCTTGGCGTGACGGGTTTTCGATGTTGTACTAAAGGTCACCAAGCTGGTCGGCAAACTCAGCATAGAGCTTGTAGTTGTGTTCGACGGCCGGTGAGCCATCGCCCCTATGCAGGTTTGCTATACGCAGTTGCTCTTTAACCCAGCTATACTCTGCCCAGTTACCGTCCCCGGTTTTGACGATTTCCATCTCGGCATTACCGGCGCTAAAGGCGTTGCCCATACCGCTGTAGAGCTGGTTAAAATCCGCGAGGGAGGGGGAGTCTCCGCTCTCCTGTTTGGCGTCCATCTCCCTGGCCACTTTCTCCATTTTTTGTTCGTACTCCACTCTGATTACATGTGCTTTTTCAATTACTTTAATCAGGGCCAGTACCTGGCTCTTACTGACTTCCCCATTCTCGGGCGGGTCAAACTGATCGCTGGTGGCGCTGTCCATAAGGCGGGCCTGACGTTCAATTTGTCCGAATAGGCCAGCGCCAGGACTGGATTCGGATGATGAGTTTGATGTGGAGAAGCCCTCGCTGCCAAAGCCAGTAGAATGGCTGATGGGAAGTAGGCTGCCAACAACTATATTTACAATAAGAATGATGACAAGCGAGCTGATGAAGTGCACTGTCTTTTTAGCGTCTGGAATTGCCAGCGCCAGTGGCATAAGCCGGTACATGAAAACCAGTGACAGAACTCCGCCAGCGAGTGATAGTAAGCTGCCAAAAAAGCCGGGTAGAATGGCAGCTACCATACCCGCCAGCCAGGATGGAATGGCGGCCAGGCTGACTGCGGCAAATGAGCGGGAGAAATCACTCTTCCCCTGAAATACGCCAGCCATTGTGCTAAATACAAAGACCGCCACAGTAAAGCCGATACAGGCTATTATCAGCCCAAAAAACAGTGCGCTAAACACATTGTCGTAGTAGCCATAGGCGCTGAAGCCACCAAATATTTGACCGAGAATTGCACCTATTAGCACATTTGCCAATAGCAGCGGCGCTGTTAGATTGATGGCGGTGGTTTGCCAGCCCGGGCAGTCCTGAAAGTAGGCGTTCCAGGTGGCCTGGTGATCTATCAGGCCGCCTTTTATAAGACCCAGTGTTTTTGATAGATTAAATTTTTCCACGTACTCGCTCCATTATTTTCCATTGGAAATGGATGGGCAGTAATCGATAGGAACTGCCGTCTGTCACTGTAGCGTGTGGCTTGCCTGCCTCTCAATTAGTTGCACCACTGAGTTTAATCTCCAGGTTTCCTTTTTTTGGTAATTACACCGCTACCGCTTATGTTACCGGCAGATTTTAGGCACGCTACCTGCTTAAACTCGAATTTTGCGACAAATAACTCGCGGCTGTTGTGGGTGATGTCTACGATGACCTTTGATTCGCCAGCCCCGAGTTCTTGTTCACAGTGTCCCACATTGGGTACACCCATCAACTGGAGTTCTATACCTGTCTCAAAGCGGCCGGTATCACCTTCGTTCGCCATGGGTATAATCAGAGAAACACCCTTGCCGCCTATGCTAAAGCCGGAGCCTAGTAAAATGAGTTTGCCGGGGAGGTATTGCTTGGTAAGCGAGGGCGACTCGTAGGGGCTGGTGCCGTTTACAGTGACTTGCCAGTGGCCTCCCATAGGCACATTATCGCCGGCATCGGTGGATGAGCCGCAACCGGACAGAACCACCAATATCCCTAAACTTGCCAACAGGTTTGCTCTCATGCTGCGCTGCTCCGTATATTCACTGCGGTCAGTTTTTTCAATCCTAGACGGGGAGTGCTCAACAAACAATAGTGATTAGTACTCAGGCTGCACTCATTACCTGCAAGGCCTTCCCTGTGACCCGCCTCGTCGGCTCACAATAAATGGACATTTTGCGTATTGGCTGTTTGAATAAGCAGTGCTATGGCGCTATAAGGGAAGGCCTTTACTGGCCTGGCTTAACTTCAGGGGGCGCGATGAGCGCACAAGAGACACCACAATGGAACGGACGCCGGGCTACTGGTATCGCGATATTACTTTTCCTGTTGCTGGCCAGCTCAGCTGTTTTTTCCCAGCCCGGGCAGCGCTCTGCCGCCAAGGATATATCGGCTTCTTTTCAGGTGCTTTATGCACCCTGGGACAAATTCCAGGTTGAGGACTTCTACGCCGATGTCCCGCCGGCCGGGTTCCTTCCACTGAATCCCCCCACCAATATCAACAGAGTGGACGGTGAAGCCTGGCTGCGAACTGTACTGCCTGCCAGTAGTACAGACTCAACATCTAACATCCTGCATATTCCTGGCCAGATATTTAATTATGTGGATGTCTGGTTTCGCCTGAAGGATGGGCGGATATATCACCATTACGCGGGCGACCGCTATCCCTTTGTAGAGCGATCTATTCGCACCGCCGCTATTGCTTTTCCCATCCCCGCCGGCAATGCCGATCCCATTGACGTTCTAATTCGTGCTCGAAACATGACCGCACAACCAATGAATTTCGCCGCGCTTGTATGGCCAGCGGAGGGCTGGCAGAGTTACCTGTTGAGGTTGGGGGCCTGGTATGGCGCTTTTCTGGGGGCCATATTCATTTTATGCCTGTATAACGTTTTTCTCGCTCTCTCCCTGCGTGACAGTTCCTACCTGTTGTATATCTGTTATATCCTGAATTTGACACTTGGTGTGATCCTGCTGAGCGGACTGGCGGAAGAGTTTTTTTGGCCGGGGGGAAAGCCGGCCTCATTTGTACTGGCCACCACAGGAGTTGGCGCTTTTTTTGCCGTGGCCTTTGTCAATCATTTCTTGAAGATAAAGGAGTGGAGCCCCGGCGCTTACTGGACGTCAACGGTGCTGGCGACTTTAGCGATGCTGATGGGGCTGGTGTTAACCATCTACCCCAACCTTCCTTTTATGCCACCTGCCTACAGTGCCATCACAGTTCACGTACTGGCGCTTCTTGTGGGTAGCATTTACTTTATCGGCGTGGCCTTGCTGAGATATTCCTCTGGTATTGTTCACGCGAGGTTTCTGGCACTCAGTATGCTTTCATTGTTGGTCTGTATGGTTTTTTACTTCGCCTATACCTACGGCTATGTGCAATACAACCCCTTCATTGGGCATGCTCTCGAATTTGGCGCCCTGGCTGAGGGGGTACTGCTGGCGCTGGCCCTCGCAGACCGGATAAATTTTCTGATCCAGCAAAAACAAGCCGCGGAACGAGAGGCACTGGAATACCAGCAGACTTTTTCCCAGAACCTGATTAATGCCCAGGAAAAGGAACGTGAGACACTGTCGCAGACCATGCATGACTCCATCGGTCACGCAGTGCTGGTGTTGAAAAATAATTTGCATCAGTGCCTGGGTCTGCTGCCAGCAGAAAAGGAAAACAATCCATCCGAAGTTTCAATGCTACTACGCGAGCAGTTGTCATTCTGTGGTGAGATCATGCACGATGTGCGGCGCATTTCCCACGACCTGCACCCGCACATGTTACAGCACCTGGGCCTTGCCGCCGCCCTCCGTTCGACCATGGAGCGAGCGCTGGCCCACGCTGAAATACGCTGGTCACTGGATGTTGATGAATTGGCCGAGGATCTCGATCCAGACGTGAAAATAACCGTATACCGTGTGGTTCAGGAATGCCTGAGCAATATCATCAAATATGCCAGCGCGGACAATGTTTTCTGCGCAATTACCTGCTCTGATGGTGTGGTCAGAGGAACTGTATCTGATGACGGTATTGGCTTTAAAACGCAGCATAAGGAGACTGCCACCCTGGGTTTGCAGGGAATGCGTGACCGCGTCCAGTTAGTGGGTGGAACCATGGGAATTACATCCACACAAAAACGGGGCACACGGGTAAGCTTTGAGCTTCCGGCAAAGCTGGTCAGGCCACCTGTTTAATAATTAGCGTATTGCGCGCCGACGAATATGTCTGAAAGGACTCTGCTGATTGCCGAAAATCATCCCGTTTCCCGGGCGGGGCGTGGGTGCAGTGAGAGATAAAACACCGGCACAACAAATAGCGTAAACAAAGTCCCCACCAACATCCCGGCAGTAATGACCAGGCCGATACTGAAGCGGCTGTTTGCGCCGGCGCCGGTTGCGATAACCAGTGGCCATACACCCAGTACTGTGGCGAAAGTGGTCATCAGAATTGGGCGCAGGCGCAGGGATGCGGCCTCGATGACGGCATCTGTGCGACTGTGGCTTTGCCGGACCAATTGATTGGCAAAGTCCACGATAAGTATACCGTGCTTACTGATCAGCCCAATCAGGGTGAGCATGCCAATTTGTGTGTAAATATTCAGTGTGGCGAATCCCAGAGCGATGGGCACTACCGCGCCGAAAATTGAAAGCGGCACCGTTACCAGCACCACCAGCGGGTCCCTGAAACTATTAAACTGCGCCGCCAGTACCAGGAAAATCAAGGTCAGCGACAGTGCGAACAGCGATGGAAAGGATGCAGACTCTTGTATGAAGCGACGGGAGCCTCCTTTATAGCCTGCCCTGAAGCCCGTGGGGGCTATTTCAGCCAGTTTGTTCTCCAGGAACGCCAAGCCTGTGCCCAGGCTGTTTGGCGGTGTCATCATGCCCTGCAGCGTCGTGCTGTTCATTTGCTGGTATTGGGTCAGCTCATTGGATTGCACGGAGGAGTCCAGTGAAATAACGGCCGACATGGGCACCAGTTCATCGCTGGATGTTCGCAGGTAGTATTTCTCGAGCTCTTTTTTGGTCAGGCGAAATCCGCGCGCAGCCTGGGGAATAACCTTGTAACTGCGACCCTCCATGGTGAAGCGACTGGTCTCAGCTTCCCCCAGCATGACTGCCAGGGTGCGCCCTATGGAGCGCATAGAGATGCCCAGCCGTGCGGCCCTGGCTCTGTCTATCGTTACTTTTACTTCCGGGCGGGTGAACTCCAGGCTCTGACTGATAAAGGTAAAGAGGCCAGACTCCCGTGCTGCCTGCAGCAACTCTTCGCCCACTCGCTGCACTTCCTCGTGTTTCGCCGTGGATGCCACCACAAAGCTGACAGGTAGCCCCGAATCTGAGCCGGGAAGCGGGGCGGAGCCGAAGGTGAAGGCCTCAACGCCCGCTAAACCATTGAGCTTTTCCTGGAACTCAATCAGCAGTTCCTGTTGGGTACGTTCGCGCTCGCTCCAGGGCGCCAGATCCAGGCCACCAAAATTGAAGTTCGGCGAGCTCACCTGCCAGGACCTGTGGACCTCGGGTATGGTGCGCCACAACTCGACTACTTCATCGAGAAAATAATTGATGTACTGCAGGTTGGCATACTGGGGCGCGCTGGCTACGACATACATCGAGCCCTCGTCCTCATCGGGCGCCAACTCTTCCTGGGTCAAAGAGAGCAATACCGGAAGGCTTATGATAATTCCGGTGCTGAACAGAAGTACCGCCCCCCTGTTTTGCAGGCAGGCCTTCAAAACCCGGCTGTAGATATCGATAAGGGCCAGAAATTTCACATCCAGCCAGTCGGCGAAACGCCCCTGGTGGTCGTGATCTTTCAGTACCCGGGAACACATCATGGGGCTGAGCACCAGTGCGACAATGCCCGATACAATGACGGCCCCTGCCAGGGTGAGGGCAAATTCGCTGAACAGTGCACCGGTCAGTCCGCCCATAAAACTGATGGGTGCGTAGACCGCCGCCAGGGTCAGGGTCATGGCCATGACGGGCAGTGCAACCTGCCGGGCACCTTTCAGTGCGGCATCCATGGGCGTGGCGCCCATCTCTATGTGCCGGTGAACATTCTCCACCACCACAATAGCATCGTCCACCACCAGGCCGATGGCGATAACCATGGCCAGTAAAGTGAGCAGGTTGATAGAAAAACCCATGGCCAGGATCAAGGAAAGTACACCGATCAGGGAGAGGGGAATGGCGACCAGAGGGATGATAACCACGCGCAAAGAGCCTAAAAACAGGTAAATAACGAGGATTACTATCACGCCGGCTTCAATCAGCGTGACGCCCACCTGGCGCAGGGCCTCTTCAATGGCAACTGAGCCGTCGCCGTCCAATGACATCTGCAGGTCTGCAGGAAGCGCGGCGGCGATACGCGGCATGGCCTCTTTGACTCGCCTGGAGACGTCCAGTGGATTGGCGTCGGGTGTCGGCGTTACCGATATAAAAATAGCATCGCGGCCGCTGGAAAAAGAGCTGAACTGGGTGTTTTCTGCGGACAATTCGATTTCTGCGACATCTCCCAGGCGCACCCGCTCCTCGCCTCTCTGGCGTACGGTTAGCTCGGCAAAGGCCTCCGGTGTTTGCATGTCGGTTTTAGCATCGACGGTTGCCCGCACCAGCCCCCCCTCGGTAGAACCGGCGGTGGAGATATAATTATCCCGGTTTACCGCCTCGTTTACATCTTCTGCAGTGACACCAAATGCGGCCATGCGCACGGGGTCAAGCCATATGCGCATGGCCAGAAACTTGCCGCCCAGTATATTCGCCTTGCCCACGCCCTCAATGGTGGCCAGTTCGGGTTGTACCGAGCGAACCAGGTAGTCTGCCACCTGGGGTATGCTCATTTGCTCGCTGTAGAAGGCCAGGTACATCAAGGCGTCGCCCCCGGACGCGGTACTGACCTGGGGGCTTTCGATATCGCGGGGTAAATCCGAGCGGGCCTCATCCACCTTTGCGATAACCTCGGACAATACATCGCTGCTGTTTTCACCCAGGCGTACATGCACAGTAATATCGGACACACCGGGCTTGCTGTCCGATGTCATGTATTCGATTCCACGGGCGCCTGCGATGGTGATTTGCAGGGGGGTCGTCACAAAACCCTGTACCGTTCTGGCGCTGGCGCCGGGATAGACGGTTTCTACATGAATAACGCTGCGTTCCAGCTCCGGAAACTCTCGTATGGACAGGCGACTAGCCGCTTGCCCGCCCAGTAGTAGTAGAAGGGCGCTTATAACAATGGCAAGTACCGGACGCTTGATGAATATATCGGTAAAGGACACTAAAACTTCACCGTGGGATCAATAACTACGGCGGCATCGCGATACAGCTTGTTTTGCCCCGCCGACACCACTCTCTCGCCGGCTTTCACACCGTCCAGAATTGCGATGCGACCCTCTCTGGAATCGCCCAGGGTCACGATGCGAGGTGTAACGCTCAGGCTCTCTCCATCTTGCTCAACTACGTAGACAACATTGCCATGAAGTGAGTAGCTCACGGCTGTTTCAGGCACGGTAACCAACGAAACAGGCATAGCCAGGTCTATGGTCAGCTCGGCAAACATCCCCGGGAGCAAGCCACTGGGGTCGTTCAGGCGTGCTCGCAGCAACAGGTTACGCGTACTGGATTCCACCCGTGTATCCAGCGCCTGTAAAGTGGCGTGTAGTTCGCGCCCTGGCAGCGCCGCCGATTTAACTATGATGCCCAAGCCCGGCTTAAGGCTTGGGAAATGGCGTTCTGGAACCGTGAAATCGATTTCCAGTTCGGACAAATCCTGCAAGGTTGTGATTGTTGTTCCCGGTTCGACGTAATCGCCTACTTTGACGTGGATAATGCCGATGGAGCCAGAGAAAGGGGCATTGATGCGCTTGTTGTCCAGGCGTGCCTCGGTCTCCGCCAATTGTGCGACAGCACTGTCCAGATTTGCCTTTGATCGGTCGTACTGGCTCTGGGGAATAGATTTTTGCTTCACCAGTTTACGGTCGCGTTCAAATAACAAGCGGGCCAGCTCCAGATTGGCTATCTGCCGCTCCTTACTGGCTTGCTCTATCCGGTCATTGAGGGTTATCAGCAACTCACCCGCACTGACGTGGCTGCCGGAGGTGACATTAATGGCAATGATTTCGCCACTCTCTTCAGAGCTGAGCTCGACACCCCGCACCGCATTAATTGTACCTATCGCATTGAGGCGAGTGCTCCAGGTGGCGGCCACGGCCACGGTGGCGGCGATTGTTACCGGGGGTGGTGTGTAGCCAGATTCGGATGATCCGCTGTTTTGTTGATAAAAGTAGCCCCCGATGCCCCCAAATAACGCAACGAGAAGAGCAATGGAAATCAGATATCCGCGCAAAAGGTAACCCTCTTCAATTTATTTTTCTTGATCACTGAGCTTGACAGGAAGCTTATCTGCTACAGCACGCCAGTACAAATAACTGGGCGTCCCGTCTGTCATGGATTAGAATGTGAATATAACCGAAATGATGATCAGAGGTATAGTCAGTGAAGCGCGGCCGCAAGCTAAAGAAACTCCAGCGTGAAATGAATAAGTCCACCGATTACGCCCAGTGGGCCGAGGCAGCCAAAGAGCACGACGAGCTCTCGGGGCAAAAACGCTGGAGGGACGTCGACCAGACCAGCCAGTACGATTATGTTCAAATTCGCCTGCGACTGGACACGCTGCGCAGCTTGCGCGCCCGTCACGATTACCAGGGGCTGCTATTTGCCCTGAATGAAGGCATTCATGGCAATGTGGGTGGCATGGGGCGTAGTGGCTTATACCTGCGTGCGAATTTTGGCACCAAGCGCCTGATCGAACAATATATAGATGAAATGGATGACTCCTTGCGATTCCTGGCGGAATTGGAGTGCGAGGAAATCAGCATGCAGCAAAAGCTCGATTTTTTCTACCGCGCAAATATTTGTTACGGGCGCTCTGCCCTGATGTTAAGCGGCGGTGGGGTGTTGGGTTTTTACCACTTGGGGGTGGTGAAATCCCTGATGGCAGAAAATCTGCTGCCCCGGGTAATCTCGGGCTCGAGCGCAGGCTCCATGATAGCCGGCATGCTTGGCACGCACACCGACAAGGAGTTGGAGTATTTCTTCGATGCCTCCAATATCCTTTCCGAGGCGGAGAAAGAAGCGAGCGTATTTTCGAAAATGTTTTTCGGCGCTAATTCACAGGTTGATATACACGACCTGGAAAACATTATCGCGCGATTAATGCCCAATATGACTTTCCAGGAGGCCTATGAGAAAACAGGCCGTCAGATTAATATTTCGGTTGCCCCGGCGGAAGCACACCAGACATCGCGCCTGTTGAATGCAATTACCTCCCCCAATGTCTTCATTCGCTCGGCGGTCATAGCATCCAGTGCCGTGCCCGGTGTGTTTCCCTCTGTCATGCTAATGGCGAAGAACGCCCACGGTGAAGCGCAGCCTTATTTGCCGTCGCGCAAGTGGGTTGATGGTTCTATCGCCGATGATCTGCCAGCCAAGCGCCTGTCGCGACTGTTCAGTACCAACCACTATATCGTCAGTATGGTTAACCCCATTGCTATCCCGTTCTTACGCAATGGCGCTGAGCCAAGCAAGCTGACCTCCGCCCTGGGGAGTCTAGGCATTGGTGTAGGCCGCGAACTGTTGAACTTTTATCGCGGTGTGGCACAAAAGAAAGGCGATCAGTGGCCGCGGTTTAACCTCTTTCTTAACAGCGTACACAGCCTGATGGACCAGGAGTACAGCGGCGACATTAACATTGTGCCCAGTTTCCGCTGGTATAACCCGCGTAAAATTTTATCCCATCTTTCTGAAAAGGACTTAATGGAGCTGGTAGATGGCGGTGAGCACTCAACCTTCCCTAATATTGAAGCTATTCGCTGCTGCACCAAGATCAGCCGGACAATGGAAGATATTCTGCACCGTTTTGAGTACGGTGACCTGAGGCCCGATGCCAGCGTACACCGCCCAAGATCCTCCAGACGTAGACCACCGGCAACCCGCGCCGACAGGGAGAGAATGTCCAGAGAGCTGTCGGAAAAAGTTGAGAAAAAGGCTAAACCTGTTGCCAGGAAAAAAGCGAGTCCGCGAAAAAAGGCCAGCGCCAAGACCCGGAAGACGGTTAAAAAACCGGCTGAAGCAGAGCGGGCCGACAAGGCAGCATAGGTAGAAAAAAGGGGGCTGAAAAGCCCCCTTTTATTTTGCGAGGGGTATCTAGATCCGCTCGATAATAATAGCCGGAGCCATTCCGCCGGCGGCACACATGGTGACCAGCCCAAATTGTTGATCGCGGCGTTCCAATTCATCGAGAATTGTGCCGATCAAAACTGATCCTGTTGCACCTATGGGGTGACCCAGGGCCATCGCACCGCCGTTCACATTGACTTTATCCCGGTCCAGGTCCAGGTCGCGAATAAACTTTTCAGCGACAACCGAGAAGGCCTCATTAATTTCAAATAAGTCTATGTCTGCAATGCTCAGTCCAGCCTTGGCAAGTACTTTCTGTGCAGCGGGAACGGGTGCGTTCAGCATGAGAGTAGGGCAGTCGCCCATGTTGCACATGGCTCTGATTCTGGCCCGTGGCTTCATACCTTTGGCTTTGGCATAGGCTGGGGAGGCCAGCAAAATAGCCGCGGCACCATCGACGACACCTGAGGAGTTGCCCGCGTGGTGAGAATGCACAATATCCAGCCCCGCATATTTTTGCAGTACCATGGCGCGAAACGTAGTGCCCACTTCATCCAGCGGATAGTCGGCCATTGCCTCGAAGGCCGGCTTTAACTCACTCAGGCTCTCCAGGGTAGTGCCGGGTCTTGGGAACTGTTCTTTATCCAGTGCCAGGGAACCGTCATTTTTGTACACAGGTATCAAGCTTTTGTCGAAGTAGCCATTCTCAATGGCATTAGCTGCCCGGGCCTGGGATACAGCAGCCAGTGAATCCAGCGCCACACGATCGATTCCCTCCATGCTGGCGATAGCGTCGGCACACACGCCCTGGTGGGGCTGTGGGTGCATCTCGCGCAGTACCATGTTGCCATTGTCGAGGAAGGGCGACATGGCCGTGCCCTCTTCGCCAAAGGTGGACATCATTTCCGCGCCGCCGCCTATGACCAGGTCTTCCATGCCGCACATTATGTTGGCGGCTGCCAGGTTGACAGAGGTGATGCCGGAGCCGCAAAAGCGGTCCAGGGTCACGCCGCTGGAACGAATATCGAAGCCCGCTTCCAGGGCAGCCATGCGCGCCAGGTCGCCGCTTTGGCGTCCGCGTTGGGAGCTTGTTCCGAATATAACATCGCCCACTTCGGCGGTGTTCAGGCTGTTGCGCTCGGCGATGGCTTTGAGAACGGTGGCGCCCAGATGCTGTGGATGCTCGTCAGCCAATGCGCCTTTGCCTTTTTTGCCGATGCCGCGCGGCGTGCGACAGGCATCGATAATCCATGCTTCTGACATAGTGTTTCCCCGATTGTATTGTGAACGTTCTGGTTTAACGGCCCTTCCAGTTGGGTGCGCGCTTCTCGGCAAATGCGGTGGCACCTTCAATGGCGTCTTCACTGGTGAAAACAGGCATTACCAGGGCTCCCTGTTTTTTCCACATCTCCTCGCTTGACCAGTCCCCTGATTCCAGAACAACCTGCTTGCTTACCGCGACGGCCAGAGGACCATTGGCAGATATTTTTGCAGCCAGTGCTTTGGCAGCATCCAGTGCCGTGCCTGCCTCAACGACCTCGTTGATCAGACCTATATCATAGGCTCGCTGAGTGCTGATAAATTCACCTGTCAGGGCCAATTCCATGGCAAGCCGCGAGGGTATCTGCCTGGGCAGCTTCATCAAGCCCCCTGCAGCGGCGGCGAGGCCTCTTTTAACTTCGGGAATACCAAACTTGGCGTTGTCGGCGGCGACAATCAGGTCGCAGGAAATGGCCATCTCAAAGCCTCCGGCAAGCGCGTAGCCTTCGACCGCTGCTATTAACGGTTTCCTGGGTGCCTTCTCGGTAAGGCCCGCAAAACCGCGTCCTTCAATATGGGGTGTTTCGCCGGTAACAAATGCCTTGAGATCCATGCCGGAACAAAA
>JADFVW010000018.1 GCA_015222725.1 Pseudomonadota bacterium
CTAAACAGGTTTAACTTGCGGCACAATATGACGAACTCCCGGCACACCAAACGAATGGCTTTACCATTGTTCTTGCGGAAGTCGGCAATCTTTTAGGACAAAGGAGACATCAGGCCAAGTCTGGATTATTGCAGACAAGACCTCCAGGCACTCCCGGCTTCAATCGCTCAGCACAAGAAGTGCTGGGGTTATTCGTAGGCTACATACCCTTCAACCTATATGGGGATTCTGGAGTGCCATTGGGGAGTGCGACCTTGAGGCAATCGGCGAAGAGACACCAGGGTCAACCATTTCTGGCGAGGAATAACCCCGGTGCCAATCGGGACAACGACGAAACCCGATACATTCAGATTACCAGCGTCCCGGCATTCCGCCAGCGATTGGCTTCATTGATGGGTTACAGTAGCCCCCCCCGCTAAGGTTGTCCGAAACAGCTGCCCGAACGACAGGTACTAAAAAGCCACCCGAAGGCGGCTTCTAAACGTCTGATTTAACAGCCTTTATTTGGTGGAGCCTAGCGGGATCGAACCGCTGACCTCAACACTGCCAGGATTTAATTCCTGTAATTATGCCGCTCACCTCCACCTGTCTGGTTCTTCGCTAGATTCACTCGGAGAAACCACATCAGCTCTCGACAACCACACATATAACCACACTATGGTTTATATAAACCAATAATTGGTATATATTAACCACTATATGGTTTATAGGAGGCTAGTCAATGTTCGTCCTGAGAGGAATTCTACGCGCAGAGAGCCAGGAGAAAATACTCATCTACCTTCTTGCCCGAGAGTCCGGCTATGGCAAGGCCATCGCGGAGTTTTATGGTCAGTCTCAAAATGCCGTACAAAAACAGTTAGCCAGGCTGGAAGAAGATGGCATCCTGGTTAGTCAAATGGTAGGTAAATTGAGGGAATACAGACTAAACCCACGCTACCCGTTTTTGCCACAGCTCAAAGAACTTCTGAAAGCTGCGCTAGGGGCCTACCCAGAGAGACTTAAAAAAGCGCTCACCATGAAGCGAAGTCGACCTCGTCAAGCGGGTAAACCCACTTTGAGTGTGAGATAACGCATTGGACAACTATAAAGGCACATCCATAGTTGAACTCGCCGTAATCATTGCCAATCATCTCCAGCAACGCGACATACGGGTCGTGTTAGTTGGTGGTCTTGCGGTTGAAATATATACCGAAAACCTCTATCTCACGAAAGATATCGACATGGTTAACACCAGTTATCATCCTGCATCGGCGATACACGAGGCGATGGCGAAAATAGGTTTCCACAAAAAAGGGCGAGTATATGTTAACGAGACCACCGATATCTGTGTCGAGTTTCCTAGCGCGCCGCTCTCTGTCGGCGAAGAGTTGATCCAGGAAACCACTATTATCGAAGTCGGCTTTGGTGAAATCCCAATCTTACTGGCCAAAGACGTCATCAAGGACCGACTTGCGGCTTATTTTCACTGGAACGATAGACCCTCACTTGTACAAGCGCTGGCCATAATGAGCAATCATTCAATCAATACAGAAGAACTAAAGACCTTCTGTCTGGCGGAAGGGGGTACTGATCAATACGAAACCATTGAGGGGCTGTGGCGGACAGTTCAGCGGCGGGAACTTTTAACAATGGAGGCCATTGAGGCATTAGTCATCGAACAAACCGTGCGGGAACTTTAAGCATGTACTGGCAAGAATAGCCACTCAGTTGGAGGTTGCACACGGGTTGCACACAAAAAAGGCCTAGGGACCGAAAATCACCTAAGCCTTTGATTTGTTTGGTGGAGCCTAGCGGGATCGAACCGCTGACCTCAACACTGCCAGTGTTGCGCTCTCCCAGCTGAGCTAAGGCCCCAAATCTTCTCTAACTCATTGAACAAACAGGGATTTTGCTCAAAGTTGTAACTTAAAGAGCTGCGCATTTTAGTGATAGCGCCCTGCCCTGTCAAGAAGTTGCTGAACCAACTTCGCGGCATTAGCACTCAATAATGCTAACAGGCACTTCCACGACATTGACCGCCAGGCCACCGCGGGCGGTTTCCTTGTATTTATCCTGCATATCCCGGCCGGTGTCACGCATGGTTTTGATCACTTGATCCAGCGACACATAGTGCTCTCCATTGCCGCGCAGAGCCATTCTGGCGGCGGAGATGGCCTTGATAGCCCCCATGGCATTGCGCTCGATACAAGGTACCTGAACAAGCCCCCCGATAGGGTCACAGGTGAGCCCCAGGTTATGCTCCATGGCAATCTCGGCGGCGTTCTCCACCTGCTCGGGAGTCCCACCCAGGGCGTCGGCCAGGGCAGCGGCGGCCATGGAGCAGGCAGAACCCACCTCGCCCTGGCAGCCCACCTCGGCACCGGAGATCGAGGCATTGGTTTTGTAAAGAATTCCAACGGCAGCAGCCGTTAAAAAGAAGCGACAAATATCATCGTCTGCCGAGCCCGAGCAATGCTCCAGGTAGTACTTTAAAACAGCCGGAATAATACCTGCCGCACCGTTAGTGGGCGCTGTAACAATTCTACCGCCGGCTGCATTTTCTTCGTTTACGGCCAGGGCGTACAGGCTGACCCAGTCCATCACATTCAGTGGGTCATCTGCAGCTGAGCCTGTCTGGCTTTTTAACTGCCGGCGCAGCTGTGCCGCCCGCCGCTTTACTTTAAGCCCTCCGGGGAGAATACCTTCTGTGTGGCAACCGCGATCGATGCACGCATCCATTACCTGCCAAAAGCTTAACAAACCCGCGCGAATGTCGGCTTCCGGACGCCAGGCCTTCTCGTTTTCCATCATCAGCGCGCTGATGGACAGACCGCTTTCTTTACACAGTTTCAGCAGTTGGTCTGCAGAAGTGAATGCGTACGGTAAAACAGTGGGGTCATCAACGATGACATCGCCATCGGTGGCAGTTTCGTCGACAATAAAGCCACCGCCCACAGAGTAAAAAATACTGCTATGCAAGACGTCCCCATCCTCTTGATAAGCGGTGAAGCGCATCCCATTCGAATGAAATGGCAGAGACTCTGTGCGATGCATTTTCAGGTCGTCGCGATAACTGAAATCCAGAACCTGTTGCCCCAATAAATTAAGCTTGCCACTATCTCGAACTGCCGCAACACGCCCGGGGATAGTGTCCACCGCCACCTGCTCCGGTGTTTCACCCTCAAGGCCGAGAATAACCGCTTTGGGGGAGCCATGACCGGCACCCGTGGCGCCCAGGGAACCATATAATTCTGCCGTCACGCGATGGCACTTCTGCAGTGAGCCAGCATCTTCAAGTGTTGACGCAAACTGCAGGGCAGCCTTCATGGGCCCCACGGTATGGGAACTGGAAGGGCCAATGCCAACCTTGAAAATATCAAATATGCTTATGGACACTCTGATGCCTCGGCTCAACTGTCTTGACAATGCGAATTATAGCCCTCAATTATGCCACATAGCTTCCTCCTTCACCGTGCCGTACAATGCGCGCGAATTTTCCTACAAAATGCCAGACAAACTAAAATGAATACAACATTCTCACCTGAGCTACTTTCACCCGCCGGCACCCTGAAGGCCATGCGCTACGCGTTCGCCTACGGTGCCGACGCTGTCTATGCCGGGCAGCCACGCTATAGCCTGCGCGTGCGCAATAATGAGTTCAATAAGCTGGAGAATCTCGCCAGTGCAATTGATGAAGCACACGGCATGGGCAAGAAGTTTTACCTGGCATCCAACATTTCCCCGCACAATGACAAGGTGCGCTCCTATATTCGCGACCTGGAACCGGTACTGGAAATGGGACCGGACGCGCTGATTATGTCCGACCCGGGCCTAATCATGCTGGTAAAAGAACGCTGGCCAGAGCAGGAAGTGCATTTGTCTGTACAGGCCAACGCGGTGAACTGGGCAACGGTGAAGTTCTGGCACAGCCAGGGTGTGAGTCGCGCCATTTTGTCCCGGGAACTCTCGCTGGATGAAATAGAAGAGATTCGCAATCAGTGTCCAGAAATGGAGCTGGAAGTCTTCGTACACGGAGCACTCTGTATCGCCTATTCCGGGCGCTGTCTGTTGTCGGGTTATATGACCCACAGGGACTCCAACCAGGGTGCCTGCACCAACTCCTGCCGCTGGGAGTACGACACTCACCCCGCGAAGGAAACCGAGACCGGCGACATCATCGCCGTGGAGCCTGTGCTGTTGCAGGAAAAGAACCGGCCCGGTGAATACATGCCCGCTTACGAAGACGAACATGGCACCTACATCATGAACTCAAAAGATCTGCGCGCCGTGCAACATGTAGAGCGCCTGGTTAAAATGGGGATTCACTCTCTCAAAATAGAGGGGCGCACCAAAAGTCACTACTATGTCGCCCGCACCGCCCAGGTTTACCGGCAGGCTATCGATAATGCAGTTGCCGGAAAGCCCTTCGACATGGAACAGATGAGCCAGTTGGAGCATCTGGCCAACCGGGGTTACACCGAGGGGTTTTACCGGCGTCATGTACCCAGTGAGTACCAAAATTACGAGACCGGCCACTCCAGCAATGCCCATCAACAGTTTGTTGGCGAGGCCATTGCCTGTGATGAAAACAGTATGACGGTAGATGTAAAAAACTTTTTCCAAACGGGCGACAAACTTGAACTGATAAGCCCGGCCGGGAATCAAACATTTACGCTGGATGAGATTCTCGACAAGAATGACCAAAGTACCGACACCGCACCAGGCTCGGGCCATATAGTGAAAATTCCGATACCCGAGAATCATGCCCTTGCCCCTGACGGCGGCAAAGCGCTGCTAATGCGCTATCTCTAGCGCCTGCAGGGGTATTACGAATAGTTATCCTGCAGGTATTCGACTATATCGGCAGACTCAAACATCCCCACACCGGTATTCGGGTCATACAGGAATGGTATCGAAATATTCCCCTCTTCCGCCTGCAGTTGCCTGCGGTTGTCCAGCTGACTATCCGGTGTAATTTTCAGCACCTTGCGCAGTTGTGGCAGCATCCACTCCCGCCACTGCGTGCGACCGCAGTTGCGTACGATGTAGGCTATTTCCATTTCACAGAGAAGTTCACGTACCACTCTGGAATAGGGGCTGGATTCAAAGCTGTAGAGTTCCAGCATCAATTCGGGCTGGACTCCGGTTTTGGCGCTCATCCCCCGCATTGTGCGCGGCGCACTGGCCAGCATAGAGGATATGGTCTGCAAGCTTCCCAGCCGCCATTTCAGGGGCAACTTGCGCATACCATATGATTCAAACAGGTAGGCGATGATATCCAGCGACTCATACAACTCCACACCGGTATTGGGATCTACCAGGTAGGGAAATTGCGCTTTGCCTCCACGCTCTATCAATTCTGGCCGATATCGCTCACCTGCCTTTGGACAGGGATAGATCTCCACATCCAGATCCAGTTCCGTCAGCACCTCTCGCACCAATCGGCAGTAGGGGCAATTTTCGATATCGTATAACTGCAGTAAAATCTCGGGCTTGATATCAGCAGGTTTTGAATTTATACCCACGTTGGCACGTAGCATCGTGGATAACAGTGAACTGGCTATGTTTCCTCTGTTCATAACTATTGCCTCACAACTGTTGGTACTCTTTGTCCAGGCGCTTCATCGCTTTCTTGGAAACACCCCCCAGGATATTGATGGCCTCACGCAGTCGGGCGCGGCTCATATCGGGCCCCAGCAACTCCATGGAATCGACTACAGAGAACGAGGCCGTCGAACCGGATATAGCGACAAACAAAGGGGCAAGAAAGTCTTTTACCTTTACGCCCATTGTGTCGGCTGTGGCCTTTAATTCGTCCCAGATATTGTCGCGAGTCCACTGCTGCAGGGCTTCCATTTTCCACAGGGAAAATTGCAGGCCCTTCACAATATCCTCTCGCTCACCCTTGAGCGAGTCGAAACTGGACTCAGTCAATGGCAGGCTACCCGATACCAAAAAGCTGGCCAGTGGCGCAAAGTCACTCAGGGTTTCCATGCGTTTCTGGGCATGTGGTAATACCTTGTTCAAGTTCTCTTGGTTAAACGCCCAATCGATAAGCCGCTGGGCCAGCTGCTGCTGGTCCAGGTCCTCGCGAATCCACATACCGTTCAGCCACTTCAGCTTCTCCACATCGAATATGGGGCCGCCCAGGGAGACACGCTGTATATCAAAATTGTCGACCATCTGTTGCAACGTGAATTTCTCACTCTCGTCCGGCATTGACCAGCCCATGCGACCCAGGTAGTTCACCAGGGCCTCAGGCAGGAAGCCCATGCGCTGATAATACAAAATGCTGGTGGGGTTCTTGCGCTTACTGAGCTTGGATTTATCGGTATTGCGCAGCAGTGGCAAATGGCATAGCTGTGGCATATCCCAACCAAAATATTCATACAATAACTTGTGCTTGGGGGCAGAGTTAATCCACTCCTCTCCGCGCAGCACATGGGTGATTTCCATCAGGTGGTCGTCCACCACATTGGCCAAATGGTAGGTGGGCATGCCGTCTGACTTGATCAGTATCTGGGCATCTACCATGCTCCAGTCCAGTTCAATAGTTCCGCGCAGCATATCGTCAATGGCACAGGCACCCTCTTCATCGGGTACTATCATGCGGATAACAAAGGGTTCCCCGGCAGTTTTACGCTTCTGTACTTCATCATCGGGAAGATTCAGGTCGGCGGGCTTC
>JADFVW010000145.1 GCA_015222725.1 Pseudomonadota bacterium
GGCGTGTTGCTAATGCCGGAATATTCAGCCGGGATAGTGAGCTCGATGTCGAAGGGCACTTTGAACCCGGGTTCGTCAAAGGACGGGAATGCCAGTCGGGCCGATGTCGCCTCAAATTGTGTAAAGGCGTAGGCCTGGCCGCCCTCGGTAACGGTGTAAAGACCCTCAAGACTGGTATTGAAAGGCGCGCTATATTCAAGTTGTAATAGCAACTTGCCCGCTGGAAGTGCTTGCGCTGCAGTTACTTTCACGACACCTGTTTCCGAGGCTTTTTGCCACTGCAGGTTTACAGTCTCGCCATTGGCGAGTGTCGCTCTGGCTGATGAGACTTCCAGCTCATTGCCATGCATCCAAAAATAGTCGGTACTTCCGCTTAGTACAATATCGATTTCAGCTGTTCCACTGAAGTTTGATTCACGGGGATCAATACTAAGTTGCAGCTTGTAGTGGCTGGGGGACACTCCCGCGGGTAGTCGTGCTGAGGGCGCCTGCTCTGGCAGTGCCAATGTTGCGGTTGCCATTGTATCTGTCGGGGTGGTTTCGGTGGGCTCGGTGGACTTTCCACAGCCGATTAAAGAACTGACAAGAAAAGCCCCCGCGAGCACCACTATTAGACGTTTGTAGTGATTCATTACTCTTTTTCCTCAGTGGATGCCGCGCATCATTTTCTTTAATAAGGGAGAAATTACCAGCATTACCGCCGAAACGGCCAATCCTACCCAAAACAAGCTGGTGAACAGGTCGGTATAGCTTGCAAGGGCAAGGCTGATATCCGTCACGCCACCATTCACTGTTTCAATCGCGGCCATTTTAGCCAATTGCGCGGCGACAAATTCGGAATAAGCCGTGGCGAGAAACCAGGCGCCCATCATCACGCCCACAACACTGGGTACGGCCAGTTTGGTCACCGCCGACAAACCAACGGGCGACAGACACAGTTCACCCGTGGTGTGCAGTAAGTAGGCCAGTACCATCCAATAGGCAAATACACGTCCGGATTCATCCGGCATGCTGGCACCGATCACCAGGGCGCCAAAGCCCAGCCCGGCCTGACCGATACCCAGGGCGAACTTCACCGGAGTGCTGGGTTCCAGTCCCCTGCGGGCAAGGGCGGTCCACAGCCAGGCGAAGACCGGGGCGAACAGGAAGATAAACATGGAGTTCATGGCGCCAAACTGGGATGCGGTCAGTTCCACGCCCAGCAAATTGCGATTCAGTACGCGGTCGGCGTACAGGGTCATGGAGGCAGCGCTTTGCTCAAAAAGCGCCCAGAATACAACCGTGGAAATAATTAAGATAATCAGCACAATCATCCGGCTGCGCTCGTCCTCGTTGCACTTCACTGCGATAAACCACCCCATACCCACCAGTACTACCACCGACAGGACATTGAGAAGCGTGCCCACCGCGCCGTGGAACTGCAGCATTTGCCAGGCTACTGCCACGCCAACCAGGCTGCACAAATAAATCGTCATCTCTTTAGAGAGGCCGATAGGCGATTTTTGTTTTAGTAGTTCGGGGTCTTTGGGCTCAGCGTGCCCGTGCAGATGTTTCTGCCCGTAGAGGAAACTGGTCAGACCCACCAACATACCAATGCCCGCCGCGCCAAAGCCGTAGCCCCAGCCGTAGGTTTCACCCAGGTAGCCGCACAATAAGGTGGCGGTGAAAGCCCCGAGGTTAATGCCCATGTAGAAAATGGTAAAGCCACTGTCGCGCCTGGGGTCGTCCTGGCCATACAGTTGGCCGACAATAGTCGAGATATTGGGTTTGAGGAAGCCTACACCAATGACAATCAAGGCAAGGGAGAAGTAGAATATCTGCAATGCGCCCTCATCCCGTACCACCTCGCCATTGACCAACCGGGCCTGTTCCCCCTCGAAGGCCATACCAAAGTGCCCCAGCACCAGCAGCAGACCACCAAACACCACTGCCTTGCGCATACCCAGGTAGCGGTCAGCCAACAGCCCGCCAATGACCGGCATGGCATAAACCAGGGCGGCGTAGCCTCCCAGTACCTCCAGGCCGTTGGCATCGCTGAATAAATGGTACTTTGTGAGATACAGCAGTAGCAGGAACTTCATGCCGTAGAAGGAGAACCGCTCCCACATCTCGGTGGTGAAGCAAATAAGCAATCCTTTGGGGTGGCCGAAAAATCCGGTATCAGTCGCCGGATCGATGGCAATACTCGTCATTATTGTTATTCCTTATTGGTGGGGTGGGCCATACAGGGTGCTACATCCCCGATATTGATCTATAGTGTAGCCATGTAAGTTGGGTGACAGTATAGAGGCGATTGGCCATAAAACGAATGGCTTTGTTTAACCCTCAGCGTTGAGGCCACAATCGTGTTATACGTCTCATTGACATAACAAAAACTCGAGTTGGATAACTATGAAATTGTGTGTGCGGACGGCCTCCATTGCTGTCGTCCTTTCAATTTGTGCGATGGCTCTGGCCTCCTGTAGCGATGATCCCTGGAATGACCCCAATCCCGCCAATCCCGAGGGTATGGTTACCTACCAATCGGTTATGTCGCCTGCCCCGCCCAAACACCTGGACCCGGTTATTTCCTACGCCACTGATGAAAGTCTGTTTATAAGCCAGATCTATCAAGCTCCCCTGGGCTACCACTTTCTGAAGCGACCCTACGAACTGCTGCCTCTGGGCCTGGACTCCATGCCAGAAGTAGAGTTTTTAGATACCGACGGCAATGTCATTGCCGAGGGAGCTGGCGACATCGCATTCACGCGATATACTTTGCATATTCGGGAAGATGAGCACTTCCAGCCCCACCCGGCCTTTGCCAAAAATGAGAGCGGACAAGCCCTGTACCTGTTCGACAATGCCGAGGATGGGGCCGAGTTCAAAACCCTTGCCGATTTCCCACAAACCGGCGCCCGGCCCGTACAGGCGAATGACTACGCTTACCAGATAAAACGTTTGGCGGATCCGGTTAATCTATCGCCCATGCTCAGCTTCATGGCCCAGTATATCGTCGGCATGAGTGAGCTCTCTGAGCAATTA
>JADFVW010000019.1 GCA_015222725.1 Pseudomonadota bacterium
GAACTGCAACATTGCTGCCAGACTTTTCCACCGACTCGGCGAAGGCCACAAGATCTATGGCGAAATCATTCGGCTCGCTGTGGTAGAAGTTGATTTTGTGGTCAGGTAATCCATCATAGTATTCATTGAATGTGGGTACAGCTACTGTCATGCGCTTGAGTACGGTGCGCTTGATTGCCGCGATAATCTCGCTGGCCCCATTGCCGATCGCGAGCTTATCCGCCTCGACCCCAACCCAGTTTTGCAGGTAGGCAAGAATTTCCCGTAATCCGGAGGGGTAGTTGCACAACACCTGCCGCATATTACGTCTAAGCTCCGAAAGCATTGCAGCCGGGGGGAAGTACAGGTTGTAGAGGTAGGAGTAGTCTGAAAAATCGTAGCGCCAGAAGCCGCCATACAACCCCTCCACCTGCCGGTAGATTTGATGGGGCGTTGAGAACATAATCCGGGCCCGCTCAAGGTCAACAAAATCGTCAATTTCGATCCATTTTGATCCTGCCACCCTGAGCGCTCTGATTTGTGTATTGCCACTGGAGATAAGCGCCGAAATCACCAGCTCATAGTACTTGTCCTTACCATGGCGCTGCATGTAGTCATGCAGGGCGGGCAGGAAAGAGTGCTGCAGGAAGTCTGCCTGGAAAGAATAGATGTTGACTGTTTTATATTTGCCCTTGTAGTCGAACTCCTCTGTCTGTAATGCGCCGGGAATGATATTGCAAATCTCCATCCGTTCATTCACTTCCACTACGGTGCCGTCCATGTGCGGCTTGAAGTCATCCACGAGCGCAATGTTTCCTGGCATTGTGGCACAGAGCTGTTCGGCCAGCTCCGGTTGAAACAGGACATCGGCCTCCATGAGTACCGTGTCGCGGTCACAGTATTCTCGTGCTAACCAGAGGGAGTAGATATTATTGGTGTCTTCATACACGGGGTTTTCCACATAGTGAATGGGAATCTCTCCGTGGTGTGAGCCGAGTGCGTCCCTGACCCTGTCACCAAGGTGCCCGATAACGATCACAATGCGCTGGAGTCCATATCGCGAAAATTGGTCCAGTGCATTGAGGATAATAGGCTGGCCGTTGACCTCTACAAGGCATTTGGGCGTTGTGCTGGTCAATGGATCAAGTCGGCGGCCCATACCGGCCGCAAGTATCAACAGTTGCAAAGTTCCAACCCGGTCACGTCAGCGATTGTCTGGGATTATTCAAGCTGTAACACCCTACTTGCGTTGAGCCATGTACTCGGACTTCAGCATGCCCCAATAAACCCGATCGTAATACTTGCCATCACGAAAGAACTCCTGTCGACCCACACCCTCCCGGGTGTAACCCGCTCGTTCGTTAAGCCGCTGGATAGCCTGGTTATCCGAACAGGTGGAAGAAATCAGCTTGTTGAGATTCAGGTACTCAAAGGCGTACCGGTTCAGCAGTTGCAGAACCTCCAGCGCATAGCCCTTACCCCAACAGCTTTTGTCGCCAAGAACCACCGCCCGCAGGGCGCAGCGGTGAACCCAGTCAATATCATAGATGTGTGAGTTACCGATGTGTTTTCCTGATTCCTTCTCGACAACGGCAAACAGGACCGAGTTGGTGCTGGCCAGTTCCTTTTCAAAATAGGCTCTCAACCCGTCATCTGTCTGTGGGTAGGTGCCCACCTTGATGTAGTGGGTAACCTCGGCATCGTTTATCCAGTTGCGATACTCACCATCAAGGTCATCCCGCTCGAAACCGCGGAAGTAAATTTTCTCACCTTCCAGAAATACTTTCTTGTTCTCAGCAGGCATGTCTCTCTCCCGGTTCAATCCACCTTCGGATAGGTGCGGCCATAGCGCCCGAAACCCGGCTCCAGCCCCAGCCGTGACCTCAGTGCAGAAGGCGTCATCACCTCGCGGCCATTGAGTTCGCTCAGGGCGTGTACTCTCTGTACCAACTCCAGATTGGTGGCCAACCTGGATCTGGCTTTGTCGTAGTGAATATTGTCTTCCAGGCCAGTCCGCACTCCGCCATTCATGGCACAGGCCAGACTGTTCATTGCCAGTTGCTTGTCGCCTATACCCGCGAGGCTCCACACTGAGTTTTCCGGTAGATCCTGGATCATCATACCGGCATGCAACAATTCCGCCTGGGCGCTGGCGACGTTGCCGAGCAAGAGGTTGAAGTAAAATGGCGGTGCGACTAATTGCTGCCGCTGCAGGTAGTGGGCGTAGTTGACCATGCCGGCATCGAATGCCTCCAATTCCGGGGCTATCCCCCGGTGCATCATCTCCGCTGCCAGTTTTTTCACCATGTCAGGGGTATTGACCGATGCCTGGCGCGGGAAATTCATGGAACCCAGGGTAAGACTACCCATGTCTGGTTTCAAGTGGCCATCCAACTGCAGGGGAGCCGCGCGCTTTTCAAATTCGGGGAAATTGCGCCCGCTCAATGAGACACAAATGATCAGATCTGGAGCGTAACGACGAATGCCCTCAATCATCTGCCCATAGATTTCAGCGTCATAGGTCGGAACTCCGGTTTGCTGGTCGCGTGCATGGATGTGGGTCATCGTGATCCCGCACTGATACGCCGCGAGGACATCCTCAACCACCTCGGAAACACTGATGGGTACGTGGGGCGTGAGGTCCTTGGTAGGAATCATGCCATTGGGTGCAAAGTTGATGATGGTGGGCATAAGCATAGCGCGGTAGCTTATCGTATTTGGAGGGGTTGTGAGACTGTTTTGTACCCACTAAAAAAATATACTTTCTATCATACTTGCCTTTATCTACGGTGGTGAGGGCAAGGATTATCGAATCGTCGGCACGATTTTCTGCACTGTGAACTAGCCGCTATTGCAAGGTATGTTTCAGCCCATGGCGTACTGGCGTCGCCAAAGTATTTATTTCGTGGGATTACTCTCAATGCTGCTATAATCGCGCCCACTAACAACCCTGCAACTGGAGTAAAACATGTCAGACCAAGTCAATCAGGAGCGCGCCGCTGACGGCGTTGCCGACGCTATGGCAGCCACCGCTATTATTACCATCATCGTATTTGGCATGTACCTGTGGCTGTCTGGAATGCCTTCCTGATAGACCGGGGGCAGGGCCACGGCCACGGCTAATTCCCCGACCCTTTCAGCACCAACTGCACCACGGTAACCACCGTACCGATAAACAGCAGGGTGAAAATAATACCCGCTGCGATAAACACGCCGAATCGACCCTGTTTGAAATCCCGCTCACGGTTTTTACTGCTCTGTACGCCCAGGCCTGCGGCGAACACGCTGCCAACCACATGCAAGGGCTTCAGTGAGGCGTCCTTGTCCTGCTCCTGCTGCGCCACCGGCTGCTCTTTTTCCTGATCACTCATCGCACAATCTCTGTTCAATAATCCAGGTTGGGACGTAACCAGCGCTCCATGGTGGCCACGGGTTCACCCTTGCGCTGCGCCAGGTCTTCCACCTGGTCCCGGCCAATTTTGCCCACGGCAAAGTAATGGGATTGTGGGTGAGCGTAGTAAAAACCGCTGACCGCAGCGGCCGGGCTCATGGCGTAGCTGTCAGACAGGCTGACGCCGCAGGTAGCGGTGGCGTCCAATAGCTCAAACAGTGTCGCTTTTTCCGTGTGATCCGGGCAGGCCGGATAACCCGGCGCCGGGCGAATGCCGCGATAGCGCTCGCGAATCAACTCCTGGGGACTGAGTTGTTCCTGGGCGTTGTAGCCCCACAGTTCTATCCGCACCATGCGGTGCAGGTATTCCGCGAAGGATTCCGCCAGGCGATCCGCCAGGGCCTTGAGCATAATACTGCTGTAATCGTCGTGCTCGGCTTCAAATTGGCTCGCCAGTTTGTCAACGCCGTGACCCGTAGTGACACAAAACCCGCCGATGTAATCTGCCACGCCGCTGTCTGCCGGCGCGATAAAATCCGCCAGGCTGGCATTGGGCTTGCCGTTGGGCTTCTCGGTCTGTTGCCGCAGCTGGTGTAAGGTGGCCCGCACCTCGCTGCGCGACTCGTCGGTATACACGGCTATGTCGTCTGCGCCCACCCGCGCCGCAGGCCAGAAACCGATGGTGGCACTGGCGGTCAGCAGTTTCTCATCGATGATGCGCTGTAGCATTGCCAGGGCGTCGCGATGCAGTTCACTGGCATGTTCCCCCACCACCTTGTCCTGCAGAATGTCGGGGTACTTGCCCGCCAGTTCCCAGGTGATAAAAAACGGGGTCCAGTCGATGGTGTCCACCAGATCCTGCAGGGGAAAATCATTGAACACCCGGGTGCCGATAAAGGCGGGGCAGGGCGCCTCGTAGTTCTGCCAATCCAATTGCGTGGCGCGCTCGACAGCCTCAGCGTAACTCAGTTGCCTGCTGCGCGGTTTGCGGTTGGCTACTCGCTCGCGCACCTTCTGGTACTCTTCCTTGCGCTCTTGCACAAAGCCGGCCTTGCTGTCACCCATCAACTGGGTGGCTACGGCGACACTGCGCGAAGCATCCGGCACATACACGGTCACATCCCGATCGTAGTGCGGATCGATTTTCACTGCCGTATGGGCCTTGGATGTGGTGGCGCCGCCTATCATCAGGGGTACGGCAAACTCCTGGCGCTGCATTTCATCGGCCAGATGCACCATTTCGTCCAGGGACGGGGTGATCAGGCC
>JADFVW010000146.1 GCA_015222725.1 Pseudomonadota bacterium
GTACCGATTGGCGACCCAACGATGGCCACTCGTTTACCCTTTAAACGCTTTGCCATCAGCCCGGATCCCGTGGCCTCCACAATACCCACGCCTTCACCGCCCAAAATGTATGGCGGTTGGGGGCACGGTACTGCACGCTCAGGGTCAAATGTAGGGGTGTCGTGCTCGGCGTTCCATATTATCCCTTCCAGGGCCGAGCTATAGGTGCCATGGATATAATTGAGGTCCGAGGGATTGATCGGCGCATATTGCATCCGTACCAGAATTTCACCGGGACCCGGGCCTGGTTTGTCTTGCTCGATAACTTTGACCTGGTCAAAGCCGTCCGCAAATTGATCGACGTGTATCACTTTCATACTGCCTTCCTGCTGTTTGTCGTTGGGCTATCCATCCGCAGATTCAATAAGATGCATACCCTCTAAATCAGCAACTATGGCGCGCTCTATGGAATCCACACGGTCCTGCCCGAAGACCTTCACATCCCCATAGATAAAACTGGGTACGCCCCACAGGTCATTACCATACAATTGGGCCAGGTTCTCTTGTACCCACAGCCGCCAGGACTCGTCTTTTAGCAAGCCGCGCGCTTGCTGCCAATCAAGGCCCACCCGCTGCACCAGTTTTTGCAGTCCTGCATCGGTATCCGAACGTATGCCTTCGGACCACACCCCGCGGGCGTAACTTTCCAAAAATTCTACCCCCACACCAGCAGATTTCGCAAACTCGTAAAGAGCATAGCAGCGCTCTACTCCCTCTCCAAGCGGATCGGCAACGAAGCCAAAATCAATCCCGTATTTGTCGGCCTCTCTTTTCACATCCCGAAAAATGTAAAAGCTCTTGGCCCCGGGTACCTGCATTCGCCGCATTACCATCGGTAAAACAGGCTTTACCACAAGGGGGACATGATAGTATTCAGCCAGTTGCCGGGCCCTGACCAGGCCAATATAGGAGTAAGGGCTTCGCAGCGACCAGTAAAGCTCTATCGCCTTGTTATTGTGAGTCTTTGGAATTTTCCCGGGGCTTATCTGGCGGCCGAAGTCCTGATAGCCACGGTTAAAGTGCACATCAGTTCCCCCCGCACCGCCAAGGCCCATGCCATTGAGGCGATGCTCAAGGTGCTCCAGTCTATCCAGGCCCCAGTACCACTCGCCACCGTAGTGCAGCATGGCGCTCAGGTAGTGCCCGCTGGACTCGAGCAGGTTCTCGTTCGCCTGCAGGTGGTGCTGATAGCACTCCACGTGGCTGGCAATACGGCGATCGATCAATGCGTCCAGCTTCAGGCTGTCGGCCTGCCAATAAGCCTCAAACAAGGACAGGGCGTTGCCTAGATACCCGGGCTGTAGCTCCCAGTGTAAGAGTTGTGCCGTAACCTGCGCATCGCGCTGCGGCGTACTTTGCGCTTTTTTCGGGGGCAACTGAAGGTCGTATAGCCCTGCCAGGTAGCCGCCGTCTACCAAGGCGTTCTTTTCCCACAGTTCTGGCGCCGGATACATATCCTGCTGCAAGTTGAGCACCGTGCGAAAGTCGTACTGCAGCGGATACCGGCTCTCCAGTTGCTCCAGAACCTGCAGCAGCAGGTAGCTGTATGGATCGTTAATACGCAGGTAGACCGTCACCAAATGCGGTTGTTTTTTTCTAAGCCTGTGTTTTTCCGTGAGCGCGCGTTTAAAACGTTGCAACCCCGGGCTGGTGATCAAGCGAGCTACATAGGGTGCGACGAAATTCGACATTATCGGGGCCTATCCATCTTTGTTCGAGAGTATAGCTTCGCAACCAGTGCCCGCAAGCAACTTATCAACCCGAATTGTGTCCTGGACAGATAAAGCCATGGTTGATCTCCTGCCGCGCACTACAGGTGTAGCCACCTGCCGTGACGTGGGCTTTTATTGCCGCCGAACATATTGACACAATTAGCGTCGCTATGTCATGTTGCTGGCCTGTGGGGCACGAGGCATTCTTGGGGGTAAACATGAAAAAGCGATCTATCATCATTGTCTTTCTGCTACTGGTGTTACTTGCCTATAGCCAGCGCGCTGCCATTGCCTTGCGAGTCCTGCCCGGGGTCGTTGCAACGGCTATGTCTGGCAACACTCTGGAAGAGCTGGGAGACGGTTTACAC
>JADFVW010000147.1 GCA_015222725.1 Pseudomonadota bacterium
ATATAGTGGGCCGGCGACCAAAGGTGTCTGCCACAGTACCCAATATGATGGAACCGGCTGCCATACCGATGAGTTCCATCGATAGCACCACACCGAGCGCCGCGCGATCAATACCCCAGTCTGAAGAAATACCAGGCGATGCAAAGCTGATGGACAGCACATCGAAGCCATCGAGAGCATTCAGCAGTATGCACATAGTAACCGCAGCCACTTGCAGGGTACTCATGGGGGAATTGGCAAGAATCTCTTGCGGGTCCTGGTTCATTTTAGTCTCGTATCCCCGCACGCTTGCAGGCCAGGGAGAACTGCTGAATACTCATAACATCAATAACCTTTGTAAAACAAACCCTGTGTTTGCCTGAATTAAGGGTAAGATCTCAATGAAAACCAAATTCTTGCTTGACCACCTTATCATGGTACTCGGCTGCGCCAGCATGGCGGCCGGTATTGTTATCTTTTTGTCACCCGCGCAAATCGCCACAGGGGGAGCGCCTGGTATGGCGATTATTGCCAATCACCTGACGGGCATCAGCCCCGGTTTCGCGATCGCCCTGATCAATGTGCCACTCATGCTGCTGGGTTTCAAGCAGCTTGGCTCGACCTTCCTGGTGCGAACAATCATCATCATTGTGATGACCTCGGTGTTCACCGACCTGCTATACCACCTTTTGCCAAATGCATCCGTGAGCGATGACCGTCTGCTTAATGCCCTGTTTGGTGGCGTATTGGTGGGTAGCGGTATCGGCTTTATGTTTAAGAGCGGGGGGTCTTCCGGGGGTTGGGGCATTCTTGCCTGGCTGATCGCCAGGCAAATGCATACGGAGACGGGCAGGGTTGTCTTTGTACTGGACAGTCTGATTATCGCCGCTTCCGCACTAGCTTTCAGGGATATCGAAACTGCCCTGTTCGGTGTGGTCGGTGTTTTTCTTGCTGGACAAATGGTAGATCTTATTGTCGCTGGTAAACCCAATGCTAAAGCCGTACATATCTCCTGTGACGATGCCGCTGAGTTGCTGCCGCAAATCAACGATAAGTTGTGCACCCCGGGAGCGATAGTTCACTGCGATCGCTTTGACCGGCAGGGGGAAAGAGACCTTATATTTTTGACTGTCAAGCGGAAGCAGATTCCGGAACTAAGCAAAATTATCCTGGAACATGAGCAGGAGGCCTATATGCTGGTGCTGGATGCTATTGAATTTCATGGTGAAAAATTTGTACAGCCTTCATACGCTCCCGATGAAATTGAAACAGGGGATCAGTATCTGAGTTGAGAAATTACGCTCTTCAGCTGGGGCGGCACGCATTTCTATCGAACCACAGCGCGCACAGCTTCCCGAAACGCTGATGTAGGTGGCATTGTAATGATGTGATCCACCTCGGTCAGGATGGAACGCGCAGTGAGCATGGACGAACATTCTGTGAATCGTGCGCCTCCCCATAGAATCTGACAACGGGGATAGTGGGGTCGTGCTTCATACTGTGATCTCTTTAGCCACAGTACGCAATTGTTCCAGAAACAGTCGTGCAGCTGGAGAAGGCTGAGTGTGGGCACGCATCGTGACGCCGATGGGGCGGTAGGTGTCTTCCAGATCCACTGGCAGTGCTGCCAATACGCCATACATCTTGTCATAGTAGATCTGGTGTTCTGAAAGCAGCGCTACCCTGTCGCTGTCCAGCAATAATCCCCTGACCATAGAGAGTGAGCTCGTCTGCACGGAGTGCTCCGGTAAGTGCATGCCGTGGCGTGCGAGGGTCTCGTCGAACAATTGACGTGCTGGCGCCTGCTTGCCGGGCAAGACCCACTGCAGGTCCTGTAGGTCTTTGAAGTGGATTTTTTTCCTGTTGATCAAGGGGTGATCCTTGCGCACGATAACCGACAGGCGGTCCTCGAATAGCGTCTCTGTTGTTATGTCAGAGCCCGCTTCGGAAGGGCGAATCGCACCAACAATAAAGTCGATATCACCACTGCGCAGCGATGCCTCCATGATGCTGTATGGCCCTTCGTGGGTGGAGACGTCAAGTTGGGGGTGTTCAGCCAGTAGGCGATTGATCGCGCGGGGCGTAAGAAATGTCCGGGTATAGGGCAGGGTGCCAATCACCACGCTGCCCTGGGTGATACCATTCAGGTTAGCGATGTCAGCCATGGCATGACGAATTTGGGAGAACGCCAACTTGGTATGCCTGGCGAGAGTGTGACAGAAACTGGTTGGAGCGACGCCGTTCGGCTCTCGCTGGAATAATTCCAGCTCCAGCAACTCTTCCATTTGTCGGATCGAGTTATAAACAGCCGCTTTGGTAACCCCCAGGTTATTGGCGGCGCCTCCAACATCGCGAGTTTCATACAGAGCAATAAAGGCCGCCAGGCGCTTGTAGCTGATATCCATTGAAAAAATGGGAATCGACTGATAGTTGCGAGTATTGGGCTTGAACTCGTGGTAGGCCTCTCCGGCGGACTCGAATTCCGCAACCGCAAGTGCTACCCGGTGCGCCAGTGCTTCGCCGTAGGCTGTGGGCATCATGCCCGTGGAGCAGCGATTAAACAATTTGGCGTCCAGTGAGGACTCCAGTTCGCTAATAGCTTTGGTAACAGCCGTCTGGGAACGATTAAGCTTGTTGGCCGCCCGGGTCACATTTCTGTGCTCGGTGACAAACAGCGCCGACTTCAAGTGACGCAGGCTTACCTCGGGTATGCCAAACTGCTCCGAACTCATGGGCACCCATCACAACATGAAATATAATTGGACAATAGCATCACCGTAACAATTATTCATGGTGAGCACAATCGATGTCATTGCTGCGTGGAGGGAGTGCAAGCTAGCATATGCGTACCATTTTCGGCATAAATAGTGGATACCGATGTGCGCATGCTAATTTTCACGCTAATTTTGGGCCTCCTGGGCTGTGATAGAGAAATAGCCCCGGCTGGCAGTGGGTATGAGAAAAAATTGGATACCCGCCCCAACGTCCTCCTAATCGTCGCCGATGAAATTGAAACAGGGGATCAGTATCTGAGTTGAGATAAGCCGTAATACCTATTTGTTTTCAAGCAACATGGTCCCGGCGCCCGTGTTTGAGATGGGAATGTGGTAGTTACGGTGCAGTTCTGTGACATTGCCCGTTAGTGCGCCGCGCATGCCCAACCACATATTGAGCTCGGGGCCCTGGGCGCCTGCGAGTTCAACCAGATCCCGGATTGTGTAGTGCAGTAATGCCTCCGGCTCATTCACGAGCTTATCCATGCACATCAGGTCGAACTCTTTATTGATAAAGCCGGCACGTTCACCATCGAGCTGATGAGACAGGCCGCCAGTACCAAAGACCACGACTTTGAGGTCTTTATCAAAGGTTTCGATCGCTCTGCCAATTGACCGCCCCAGGTCAAAGCAGCGTTTGGGGGAGGGCATGGGATGCTGTTCACAATTAATAGCGACAGGGATTACCTTCATGTGCCCGTAGTTATTGCCCGGCCACATCAGTTGTAATGGCACGGTCAAACCGTGATCAACTCGCATCTCCTGACAGATGGTAATATCAAACTCGTCGTCGACCAGTTCGTTACAGATATGCCAGGAAAGATCCTCATCACCGGTCACCGGGGGAATAGTTTTGATCCCCCAGCCTTCGTCTGCATTATGGTATGTTGCTGCCGCACCTATTGCGAAGGTGGGTTTCTTGTCGATGAAAAACTCAAGGCCATGGTCGTTATAGAACACCACCGCCACGTCAGGCTGTTG
>JADFVW010000148.1 GCA_015222725.1 Pseudomonadota bacterium
ATTACATACACCGCTACCTGGGGGAGGTAACACTGCCTGCCACCATGAACTGTGAGCCCAATTCGGAATTTTTCAAGCTGCCCGACCTCAAGGAGATGACGGATGCCGCCCTGGCTCATCTCTCCCACGAAAACCCCAGAGGATTTTTCCTCATGGTCGAGTCTGCCTCAATCGACAAGCAATCGCATGAACGAAAACCCTGCGGATCGATTGGCGAAGTAGAGCAGCTGAACGAAGCACTGGAAAGTGCCCTGACGTTTGCCTCGAAAAATCCGCGCACGCTCATCCTGGTCACTGCCGATCACGCCCAGGCGGCCCAACTCACCCCCAATGAGAGCTTGTTTGCGCAGTACCCTATTCCCGTTTATACACCCGGTAAACTTGCCCGCATCAATACCCCCGAGGGCAGCGTAATGGCCGTCAACTATGCCACCAACAACTTTCCCTACGAGGAGCACACAGGCGCCAATGTACCGGTGTTCAGCAATGGCGAAGGCGTGGGAATTGTGCCGCCGTTTATACAACAGGCAGACATTTTTCGACTAAGTCGGGACTATCTCAAGCTGGACTAGGCAATATCTTGCGCCCAGTCCTCATCAATATGCCCCGCGCGTGCCAGCCAGGAAATGGTGTCGGCCAGGCTATCCTCGAGGGGCATGAATTCAAGCTTTAACTCATCCCGCACTTTGCGGTCGTCCACATACACCCACTGGCTGGCGTAGGTGACACCCTCTCGGGTCAAGGGTGTCTCAATAGGGAAAAACCGCGCTGCAAAATCTACCGCAGAGCCGAGTTGCCGCAGCACGGCACCGGGTATTTTTAACTTGCGCAGTTTTCTCCCTGTAATCCGGTCCAGCAGTAAACCCAGCTCTTCCCAGCTGCGAAAGTGTCCCGCCACCAGGTAGGGGCCGGTTTTATGCTGCTCCAGCATCAGAACATGCGCCCTGGCGAGGTCGCGTACGTCGATAAACTGCGCGCCGGTGCTGGTATTGACGAAACTCATATTAAAAAAGATGGCGAAGGCCTCGTTACCCTCGCTTAGCCCGGGATCATCGGGTCCAATGACACCGGTTGGATAGCTGGTAGCAATTCTGGCTCCACCCTCAACCAGGCCCCCTACGAATTTAGCGCTATCGGCTTTGGAACGGCCATAGGGTGTGTCGGGCTCGGCCAGTGGCGTAGTCTCATCAATTACCGGTGCAAAGGGATCAAAATAAGCGGTGGAACTTGAGACATGGACGATAGAGTGTATGCCCATCTCGACTGCGGTACCGATTACCAATTCAGTTCCCGTGACATTCGTTCGATAAATAAGCTCAGCTTTATTTTTGTCCAGCGATACGAAGGCCGCAGTATGAACAACAGCATCACAGCCTTGCAGAGCAGCTTCTATTCCCACTTTATCGGTAATTTCACACACAGCACAATCCGAAGTATCCACCCCGTGCGGATGATAAAGGCCTTCCATTTTCTTTTTATTACGCACACCAAAACGAATGCTGTGGCCGGCATCCAGCAATGCCATTACGGTGTGATACCCGATAAAACCGGTTGCACCGGTGACCAGCACATGCATGCTCTTAGTCATTATAAATTGATCCAGCTATTGAGTGCCTTCAACCTGAACTGTGTACCGCGGTGGCTAAGAATTATCGAGTCTGACAGAATTTCATCAAGCTGCAGCCCATCCTTCAGACGGGCACCCTGGCGAACTACCTCACCATTAAGAGTGACTGAAGACTGGGACGAATTTCCGGAAAAGTCATGCTTGCTATAATATAACGTGGGAACCCGGTCTTTGACCTGCTGTGATAATTCGGAGAGAAAAGGCGCCGGGTGTTCGGCCAATTCCACGTTCTCTGCTTCCCGCCTGGCCAGGGCAATCATCTTTTCTATATCGATCACCTGCTCGGTGGCTGTTTCAGGCGATTTAGCAGGCGCCGTTTCGGCTTGCACTGCAGCAGGAGCGTTTTTCTCTTTCCCCTTTGCATAGAGATCTGCAACTGCGGCGCTTTCGGGCGGGAGACTTACCGCGGCTGCGGGCAGCTCAGGGATCAATTCATTAACGGGCATCGCTTTCGTTGCCCTCTGCGGCGCGCCGACCAGGGCTTCTTCGACAGGCTTCACAGAGGGGACATTTACAGTGGGCGCGGTGACAGTATTATTATCGCCCTTAAACAACAGCCAGCCGATAACACACAGCGCGACAAGCAGCCCCAGCCAGGGCAGTAAGCGACGCCATGTGTCTGTTTGCGGCGTGGGCACCGGGCTGTGCTGCGCTTGAATCCCGGGAACACGGCCCTTCTCATCGCGCTCTTGCTGGGATCGGTTAAGTGCATCAAGTATCAGGGACATGGGTCAAGAACCCTCATTGTAGGCCGGCCTCACGAAATTTATTTTGTAACTGTTCCAGCGCCACCGTATTGCCCGCATCTATGCCCAGCAATTCATTCAACTTGAGCAGAGTTTGTCTGCCGACCACGCCATCGTCTGCCAACCCATACTGACGCTGAAACAAAATTACCCGCTGCTGCAGGGCAGCGTTGAAATCATTAGCGGTAAGTGTTTCAGCCTGGCCATCCAGTTGGGAAAAAAGCACAGCCACTTCTGCAACGACGGGGCTTGTATCACCTATAGACAGAGGGCCAACAAAGCCCCCGGGCGGACGCCACAAAAAGCGGTAGCTGCCAGACCACGCGGGCCCCAGGTCTGCCAGATCTGTCTCTACAATCCCATTCACCCCAAGAACCATGGCAGACCGACCCCGTATTCCCAGCAGTAGGACGCTGGCCGAAAATCGCTGGGCCGTTATCATATCGAGTATCAGAGGTCTGTCGAATTGCTCCAGGTCTCCCCAGGTTTGTGCTGCCTCTGTTACACAGGAAACACCTGCCTGCTCAATGCGGCCGGAACAAATATCTTCCGGTAGTGGATTGGGTGAAGCCAGAGCCCACAATTCAGACAGTGCTTTTTCCGGGGGTAGCAACCAGGCTGGTGGCTTATTCTGTATTGAGGTCTCAACGGATAGTTGCCCGGGTTCACCCGCAGTCCGGTCTGGCAATTTACTTGCCGACTGTTCGGGCTTGCTTTGTACCACGGCTTCGCCCGAGCTCGCAGTTTGCAGCCAGTCCATGCCCGGCACTGGCAACAATCCGGTTATTGCACCTCCCGCAAGCCCCAGTAGCAAAATAGTCAGTAATAAGATGGGGCGCAACCAGGTTTTCTGCTCCTCTTTCTGCCCCATAACCTCTTTCGCAGCAAGCTGCAGCATCTGGCGATCGGCCTGCAACTTATTCTGTCCGTAGGCACCTAACAGGATGCGGTCACACAGCACATTGATCAGACGCGGAATACCGCGAGTGCGCTTAAACAGCTCCCTGACTACCGAGTCGGGGAAAATGACTCTGTCACCCGCCAGCCCGGCAACGGACAAACGGTGACGTATATAGGCGCGGGTCTCCTCCAGGTTCAGGGGTTCAAGGTTATATCTGGCAGTGATTCTCTGGTTTAGCTGACGCAGCTCCGGACGATCTAATAGCTGGGCCAGCTCGGGTTGCCCTATCAATATAATCTGCAACAATTTCTGGTTATTGGTCTCCAGGTTGGTCAGCAGCCGGATCTGTTCCAGCACTTCAAAATCCAGGTGCTGCGCTTCATCGATCATCACAACCGTGTTGCGCCCACGGGCGTGATTTTCCAGCAAAAAAGTATGTAATTGGTCGGTCAGCGTTTTAAGGCTGGGTGCCTGCGGGTCATACTGGATTCCCAGCTCGTCACACACGCTGGCGAGCAACTCCAGAGCATTGAGGGCGGGGTTGAGAATAATTGCAACATCGGTAGCGTCCGGCAGCTGCTCCAGCAGGGCGCGGTTAATTGTCGTCTTGCCTGTACCCACCTCACCGGTAAGCAGGATAAAGCCACCCCCGGACCCCACACCGTAAAGCAAATGTGCCAGGGCATCCCGGTGACGGGTGCTCATAAACAAATATCGGGGGTTAACCGCGATAGAAAAAGGTGCTTCGTTCAAGCCGAAATATTGATGATACATGGGGGATATTATGCCCAAGCCCGCAGGGCAATGCTATGCAAACCCCAAGTCGCTACCCAGGCCAATTTGTACAAAGCTACTTGTAGACAAAAGGGGCCGGATCCATCCACGACGACAAGGGCACAGTGATCTGTGTCAATCTTAAGTTGGCATGTCCTTACACGAGGTCAGCATTTCAAGCGCCCCATCACACCACTGCAAAAATTGCTCCCCGTGCTGTGTTCCCCAGTCCAGGGCCAGATAAATACCTTTCCGACGAATGGGCAGGGTCTCGGGGTTTTCGTAGTGACCCCGGCGAATTTTTTCGTAGAGGTAGAGACGTTGCATCACTTGTTCACGGCGCCGCTCCAGCTCGCTGATCAGCTGTGGAACATTGTCACTACTGAGGTTATAGAGCTTTACAAACAGGTCGTCTTTGGCCTCCTGTACCCGACTCTCTTCATATACCCATTTGTCCATGGCAGCGCGACCGGCGGGGGTGATTGCATATAAAATTTTCCTGGGTTTCCCCACCTGGGGCACTGACTTACTATCCAGAAGCTTCTTTTGTGATAATTTTTTCAGTTCCTGGTAAATCTGCTGGTGCGTTGCACGCCAGAAGAAACCCAGGGATGCATCGAAGGCCCGGGCAAGCTCGAAGCCGGACATATCATCCTCCAGCAGAGCGGTCATTATTGCGTGTTGCAGTGCCATTCAATTTCTCTCTCAGGTCAGCCGCCACAGTTCAGCCAAAGCATAGCCAATAAAAGCACTGTCTTGCAACTATTTGCAACAAATCTCAGTAAGGCTTGTTGTCGGAGATTCAAAGCTGGTAGCCTTGTACGGACAACATTAACCTCAAAGGTAACTCACCGTGACATCACTGCCTACTGAACTGGAAATGCTGCTCTGGTCCGCAATCCTATACATTATCCAGGTACTGCTTCCCGCAACCGCCATCGACGCGAAGGAAGGCATGGCCTTTGGCCTCAGCAATCGCGATACCCAACCCTCCACCAGCCCCTGGGTTGCCCGGGCCGAGAGGGCAGTACGAAATATGCAGGAGAGCTTATTGCCGTTTGCCTGTCTTGTACTTGTGGCCCACACCAGCGGGAGTACCGGTGAGGCAAGCGCCATGGGCGCCACCTTGTTCTTCTTCTCGCGACTGCTGTATGCAGTTCTCTATCCGGCCGGGATTACGGTATTTCGTTCTCTGGCCTGGTTCGGCGGTATTATCGGAATGGGAATGATTGTCTACCAGATAATCTAGGCGTTCCGCGTCATAGACAGCAATTCACGGCTGTCACAGTTCAGAGAACTTAACCACCCTGGCAGCCACCGGCGGGTGCTCCTGCGCGCCAATCCAGCGCCAGCACAGGGTACCCCTGTTGTGGCCCGCCGTTTCCACCCAATTGGGGTGGTCGGGCTGCTGGTGGGCCACGATTATTTTAACACTGCCGTCCTCTTCGTAGCTTGCGGTGTGTTTGTTGAAGTGAATTTTGTGATGCCGATAATCCAATGATTCCATCCACCAGTTTTGCAGGACAAAGTTCCAGGTCTGGCACTCCGGAATGCTCTTTGCCTCGATGACCATGGCCTCGTCATCGGCCAGTTCCCAGGCACTGTGAAAATAGTAGATATTGGGGTCGCCGCCAATAGCCTGGCAGAAGTTCTGGTCTGCAGGAGCCACCTCGTTAGTGGTTGGCAAAAAGCCCTCCGCCCAAGCTTCAAACAATCCCGTTGTGTTTTTAACAAATTGAACAGCACCTTGCAGGGCTCTATCGAGCTTCTCCGGTGTGAGAGGCTCGGGACGGTCACCTTCCGCGCCCACGCGCACCATTTTAATCTCAGCCCGGGTTTCATTGTCCCTGTCCTGAAAGGTCTGCCTGACATTGATGGAGTTGGTTTCCGGCCCCATGGGCAGCCAGTTCCCGGCTTGCTTTTTTTGACTCACTATAACTTCGAGGCGACCGTCCGGGCCTATCTCCATATCGCGTGAATCCAGGAAGCCGTCGGTTTTCATACCGCCACCGGTACTGTAACGGTTTATCACTGTACCAAAGCCCAGGTAGTCGACAGTTCCCCGTGTGCCGGTGATTTTATAATCGAATTGCGGGTTTATCGAGGCGCTCTGGTAGTAGTTGTCCGGGTTATCGGCACCCATCTTTATGGTTTCATGCACCGGGCAGCGCAGTGACGGGAAAGAGGAGTCGCCAAATTCCAGGAAACTCTCCAGCCCGGCACGCAACATTCGGGTGAGATAGCGGTAGCCCTCGGCGCGAGTAAAGGCATCAATGGGGGCCGCCTCGGCATTCACCAGCTCCCCCGCCTCTTTTAAGGCATCGCAAAAATCTGCCCAGGTCTCGCCGCTCAATACCCGTTGATTGAAATCCTGCTTCTCCATTGTTTAATCCCCCATCGTTAAATTGTAGCGCACCATATAATCGCCAAATAGCGCCTGTACATCACGCTTTGAAATACCGTAGTCTTCCAGGCGATATTCGTGCCGGCCGTGTTTATCCTTTGCGTTATTAGCCAGCCATGTCGCCATAGCCAGCCTTGCATCCTCTTTCAGGCCCTTGCCACAAGCGCTGTAAATAGACTCGATGACCGGCCAGGGGTCACTGACAAAGTCATCGTGATATACATCCAGAAATTGACCGGGTCGCCCCGGTTCCAGACGCGCTCTAGCCTCTTCGAAGGTATGGGTGTAGACCTCCAGCATCTCCATCCAGTCCCGACCGATCACCGCCTTGTCGATATGATCTGAACCGCTTTTTCGCAACAGCTCGCTAAAGCTGCAACCAGAGGCGACAAAACTCATGGGATCCCGGTGGGTCTGCACGATAATAGCATCGTGATACTGCTGTAAAATTGCGTCCAGCCCCAGCTGATGAAAGGGTGCTTTTAATATCCACTGTCCCGGCCTGTGGGACTGCAACAACTGCAGCTGTAAACGGTGGTAAGCATAGGCATCACTTTCGCACAGGTGTGCATACAACCAGTTTGCATAGCTGGGAATATGATACATGGCGGAATATTCGACCGACATAAAGCAGCGATTGAGTAACATATAGCACTCATCAGGCTCCTGCGCATCGATTAGGTGGGTCTTCAAAAAGCCCGGCAGGAATGTCTCTGTCAGGTTTACGCCCTCCTGCTGCCGGGCGATTCGCGGGTCGGTGGTGTAGGTTTCCATGCGCGGTGGAGGAATAGGGTTCTGGGCCTCCCACAGCCGCAGGGTGTGATTGGCCAGATCCTGGTTGAGCATATGATGTAATGCCGTGGTGCCGGTGCGTGGCAGGCCGACAATAAAAACCGGTCGCTGTACCACTTCATCATGCACTTGTGGATGCCCGGCGATATAGTCCTGAATTTTGAGGCGATCACAGAGCCCCGAATTAATTCCCATGCCAGCACGAAACAGCCCGAAGTCATTGAGCCTCGCCTCACAGTTCAGTGCTTCAATAAGTCGCTCCAGTGGATCGTGAAAATCGGGGCTGCCAAAATCCTCCAGCCCGGTTTTTTCAATGGCATTGCGCACAAGCTCGTCTTTATTCAGCACCGCTGCTCTCTACACATTTATTATTTATCAGGCCGATCAGCCTAGCAGCACTTTATCTCTCTCGCCAGAAGGTGCATTATTTGCCCTTCCTAAAATCCATAGAAAAAGGTGAATGGTATGAAAATTGGACTAATACCGGCAAACGTCGGCTTAAAATCGGTCGAGCAAATGGTGGGCATGGCGCAGCTGGCGGAGTCCCTGAATTTTGAATCTGTGTGGACCTTTGAACACGTGATGGTTCCCCTGGACTATACGTCCAAGTACCCCTACAGCAGTGACGGAAAGATGGGCGGTGCATCCGACGCCAATTTTATCGACCCCCTGATTGCGCTCAGTGCCATCGCCGCCAGCACCAAGACCCTGCGCCTGGGTACCGGCGTCAATATTGTCTCACAAGCCAACCCCCTGTTACTGGCCAAGCAGGCTGCCAGCCTGGATTTCATCTCAAATGGCCGCTTTATGCTGGGCGCCGGTATCGGTTGGCTACGCGAAGAGTTCGACGCCATGGGTGTTCCCTTTGCCCGCCGGGGCGCCCGCTTCGATGATTACATGGTGGCCATGAAAAAGGTCTGGGCCGGTGATGTGGTTGAACACCAGAGCGACTTTATCAACTGGTCCGGATTCCAGAGCTATCCCCTGCCCGTACAGCGACCCGGCGTGCCGGTCATCATAGGCGGCTCCAAGGGCAAAATTTTTGAGCGAATTGCGCGGCACGGTGACGGCTGGTTTGCCCCGACTACCGATGCCGCATCACTGTCACCTATGCTGGACCAACTGAAATCTACCTGCGGAGAGCTGGACCGGGATTACAGCAGCATTGAGATCACTTCCATGTGGAATAACCAGGGCGGCCTGGATGCTGTTAAAGCGTTTGAGGATATAGGCGTCTCGAGGTTGCTGGTTCCCCTGTTTGCACTGGGAGGAGCGCCGGCGGAGGGTATCGCTAAACTCGCTGAAGATATTATCGCTAAACTGCCCCCTTCCTGAGGAGGGCAGTGCCGGGGCGAAACCTAACTCAATGCACCGACCAGGTGATACATCCCCAATGCGCTGGCATAGGCAAACAGGCCGTAACCGATAAACATTTGTATCGGGAGTTTCCAGGACCCTGTCTCACGGGCCAACACCGCCAGGGTCGATACACACTGTGCGGCAATGGCAAAAAACACCAGTAGGGCAAAGCCGGATTCCACGGACAGGCCACTGGCCTGTACCCGCTCGGACAGGGAGATTACATTGTCCTGCGCACCCTCAATTCCAAACAGTGTTCCCAGCGTTCCCACGAAAACTTCCCGCGCCAGAAATGACGCTATGATGGCGACGCCGTACTTCCAGTCCAGGCCAATCGGTGCAAAAACAGGTTCGATAATATGCCCCAGCACGCCCAGCCAGGACTCGCCCAGGTCGGCGCCGAAATTGGGAAAGTAGCCCAGGAACCAGACAACCATGGTCACCCAGAAGATAACCGGGCCGGCCTTGGTCACAAAATGCTTTGAACGCTCCCAGGCGCCCCGCAGCAGCGGCAACCAGGAGGGCATGCGATAGGGGGGCATCTCCAGTACAAAGGGCGCATCTTCGCCGTGATCGTCTATGGTCCTCGACACCAGGGCCGTCACCAGCAGGCCCGCCATAATACCCAGTAAATAAACCCCGAACATGGCCAGCCCCTGCAAGCCAACCCAACCACCCAGAACCGACTCAGCCGGAATAAAAGCAGAGATCAGCAGGGCATACACCGGCAGCCTGGCTGAACAGGGCATCAGGGGAATGGCCAGGTAGGTCAGCCAACGCCGTCGGGGCGACTCAATAGTTCGGGCAGCGTAAATTCCGGGAATAGCGCAGGCCACTCCCGACAGCATGGGAATAAAGCTCTTGCCGGTGAGTCCGAAGGCCCGTAACGGCCGGTGACAGATGACCGCCGCGCGAGACAAATAGCCCGAGTCCTCCAGCATACCCACCATCAGCGTCAATACAAAAATCTGCGGCACAAACACCAGGAAAGCCCCCAGCCCACCGAATATCGCCTCGTCGATAAAATCAAAGGCAATGCTATTACTGATATGGGGCAGCACCAGGGAAGACAGCCACAGCAGGGAGTTTTCCACCGCGTCCATAACCGGTGCCGCCCAGGTAAAAATAGACTGGAACAGAAAATACATAATCAGCAGAAAGCTGACGCCACCGGTAAAAGAGCTGAGAAAAAAGGCATCCGCCCGGGAGTGAGTTTTCAGCAGTAAATCACCCTTGGGGCCGAAATCTCGCGCGAGTTGCTCCGCCTCCCCCCTATAGGCATTCTCGTCCCGGCCGATAATATCCGATGCCACAGCGGGCGCCGTGATATCGCCCGGGGTAGTGGCCAGAACCTTCTCGAGGGTCTCCAGGCCCTCCCCTGTCTTGGCAGACAGCGGCACCACGGGCATATTTATAGCTTTCTCCAGCCCCGCCGCATCGAAATCCAGATCGTGCTTATGCAATACGTCCTGCATATTCGCGGCAATAAGCAGCCGCTTGCCATACCGGCCGCACAGCTCCTGTAACTGCAGGGCAAATACCAGGCCCTTTTCCAGTCGAGTGGAGTCGACCACGCACAACACCGAAGAAACGTCGCCCTCATTCAAGGCGTGGGACAAGGCATCCAGGGCAATACTTTCCTCCCCGGAAATGGCATGCATGGAATACACACCGGGAAAATCAACCAGCTCAAGCTCGGGGTAGTGCCGACAGTGGCCACTGTGGGTACCCACAGTAATGCCTGGAAAGTTGGCTACTTTCTGATTTAATCCGGTTAATTTGTTGAACAGCAGGCTTTTTCCCGAATTGGGACTACCCACTAAAAGCACCTGGCTCATGTGAATTGGCTCTTGGTACTCACCATCTCCGCTATCTGTTTTTCAAGAGAGTAAACGGCATTGGCCACCCGATAGAGCTTGGGGGCACCCAGGCGGGGGGCGACCGTGCAGGAAACGCTGGCCCCGGGGCGAAACCCCAATTCTGTCAGGCGTACTTTAAAGCGCTGTTGCATGGCCTCGTCAAAGCCATTGATGACACAGCTCTCCCCCCTTCGCAGTTGCCACAGGGAGCCCCTTACAGAGTCATCTTTGCGTGTTTTTTCCATGGGTAGAACCATAACAGATTTAATACGAATAGTAATCCTTATCATTTAGATCCAGGTCAAGGTTTCTCGACCTGCTGCCCTATCACTGACTATAATGGCCGCTGTTTCTATCATGGGCTAACCCACATCATGGCAAAAGGTATCAATTACGCACTCTGGGAAAGGTCATTTGACCGCATCCTGACACCCCTGGAAGAGTTCATCCACAGGCAGACAACCAGTGGTGTGTTGTTGATGATCTGCGCAGTTATTGCCCTGGTCATTGCCAATAGTCCCCTGCACGATTCCTACGAACAGCTTTTGCACACCGAAATCGGTTTTAGCCTGGGTTCCATGCAGCTTTCCCTATCGATTCACCACTGGATTAACGAGGCCCTGATGGCCTTGTTTTTCCTGATTATGGGGCTGGAATTAAAAAGAGAATTGTTGGTCGGGGAGCTGTCCTCCCTGCGCCAGGCCATGCTGCCCATTATGGCCGCCGTGGGTGGTATGGTAGTCCCCGCCCTGTTTTACTTTGCGCTCAATGTCGATGGTCCCGCGGCCAAGGGCTGGGGCATTCCCATGGCCACCGACATTGCCTTCGCCATTGGCGCTTTAAGTTTGTTGGGTGCTCGCGTACCCAAAACGCTGGTCACTTTTCTTATCGCGCTGGCCATCGTGGATGACCTGGGTGCCGTGGCCGTCATCGCGCTGTACTATACCGAGTCAATCAATATGCAGGCCCTGCTCTACGCCATTATTTGCGGCCTGGCATTGATTGCCTGCAATATGCTGGGCGTGCGCCGCTCCCTGCCCTATGCGGTGATTGGCGGGTTGTTATGGAGCGCCATGCTGGCCAGCGGTATCCACGCGACCATCGCCGGTATTGTAGTGGCATTCACAATTCCCATACGACCAAAATTCGAGCCCAGGCACTTTATCGCCAAAGTCGAAAAGCTCACCCTGAGCATGAAAAAGTCCGTGGAGGAAAACCCGGACATTATCCACAACAACCGCTTTCGCAGCCTGGTGTCCTCTCTGAGCGACGGCGTTAGCCAGGTTCAGGCACCCGCGCAAAAAGCCGAGCACAAGTTACATTTGCCGGTTGCCTATATTGTCATCCCAATCTTTGCCCTGGCCAACGCCGGTATTCCCATCGAACTTTCTGCCATTGGCCAGTATCTGGTGAACCCCATCACACAGGGTGTGCTGGCCGGGCTGGTTCTAGGTAAGCCCGTGGGTATCCTGGGCTTTACCTGGCTCGCCGTAAAATTGGGCTGGGCCGAATTACCCGAAGAACTGAACATGAAGCACATCCTCGGTGTAGGCCTTCTTGGAGGCATCGGGTTTACCATGTCCATCTTTGTTGCAGACCTGGGCTTCGCCGGCCTGCCGGAGGATTTACTGATGGCAAAAACCGGCATACTGCTAGCCTCTGCCATCGCCGGCCTGGCAGGTTACTTTTTGCTCATGTTCCTCACGCGTAACCACCAACCCTGAAAGTCGGGAGCCATGCTATGAGTTTGAGTCAATTTCTGCGCATAGCGTTGCTGCTTGTCTGCGGCTTCTGCACTTCCGCCTGGAGCCACGATAAAACGGATATCATTACCCTCTACAACGGCGACAAACTTACCGGTGAATTTCAAAGCCTGTACGGGGGCGTTGTAAGTTTCAACACCGATGCCCTGGGTCTGGTCAAGATTGAGTGGAAGCATGTCTCCCGTTTTGAAAGCATCTACCACTATGACATCCGTTTGAGTGACGGTACGCGGTACTACGCTGGCATTGACGAAACAGCCATTGCAGGTCAAATAAAAGTAAGCTCCTATGACAAGCAACACAGTATTGAAATGCTGGACATTGTGGAGTTGCGCGCAGTAGAGGAAAGCTGGATCGATCGCATCGAAATCTATCTGTCCGCAGGCTATTCCTATAACAAAGCCAGCTCAGTTGCACAGACAACGCTTAATACCGACATAAGCTACGAGGATGAAAATACACTCAACGCCCTTACCGGGCGAACCACGCTGACAGACACCGATACCGGCACAACCAACAGTACAAAGTGGGACCTCTCACGAACAGTGTGGACCGATCGGTCGCAATTATTTCGAACCTTCTACGGACGCTTTGAAACCAACGACGAACTGGCACTCGACTCTCGCTACACGGGAGGTGCCGGCCTGGGTCGTTATTTCATAGACACCCAGAAGCTGCGTTGGACCGGCACTGCGGGCCTACAGGTTTTGACGGAGCAATCGACAGGGGGTGATCGCCAGGAGAGCGTTGAGGCATTTATGTCAACCAGCTTCGCCGCCTGGAAATTCGACACGCCGGAGCTTGACCTCGAGCTGAAATTCAACCTCTACCCAAGCTTAAGTAAGACAAAACGCGTACGTGCGGATACCGATATACGCATCCGCTGGGAGCTGGTAAAGGACCTGTTCTGGGATGTGACCGCCTTCGGCACCTACGACAACAAGTCTGGCGAAACCGAGCACGAGATAGACTATGGCATCACTACCGGCATCGGCTGGCAATACTAGGATGACTCAGTAAAAACATGCACATCGCGCTGGGGGAAGGGGATGGAAATTCCCTCTTTGTCAAAACGCATTTTTATTTCACGGGTTATATCCCAATACACGTCCCAGTAGTCCTCGGTTTTTGCCCAGGGCCTGACAATAAAATTCACCGAAGATTCGCCCAGTGAATGCAGTTTTATCATGGTCTCAGGTTTCTTCAATACCATTTCATGCTGGCTCAAAACATCGTGCATCACACGTTCGGCGTGCTCTATATCATCACCATAGCCAATACCAAATTCCAGATCCACTCGCCTGACCTTCTGTGCAGTAACATTCTTGATGACATCGCCCCATATTTTACTGTTGGGCACAACCAGCGTCTGGTTATCAAAAGTCGTAATGGTGGTAGACACCAGATTCATATTTTTCACCAGACCCGAGGCACCGGTGACCTCGACAAAATCGTCTACGTCATAGGGTCGATAGATTAGGATCATTGCGCCAGCTGCGAAATTACCCAGGGTATCCTGCAGGGCAAAACCAATAACGAATCCCGCCACACCCAGGCCAGCCAGCATGGGGCCCAGCGAAATACCTATCTGGGAGAGGGCCATGAATACACCCAGCACCATAACTACCCCGCCCGACATGGAAATCAATATATCCTTCAGCAATACCGATAAATCCAGGGATGTGTTTTCACAGCTCTTCTGCACCAGGCGTTTTGTCAGCCGCGATAAGAACCTGAATATCAGCAAGATGGCGAAGAATATGATTGTCTTGAATAATATATCGGGAGAATTGGCAACAACCGCCTCTTTCACAACCTGAAGTCCGTCGGCAAGCACGCCCCGCAGAACACCCCGTTCGAGCATGTCAACTGAAAACTCGCCGGAGCCCTTCAGCAATACCGCTTTGTACTCGGTAGTGTCAACATCCAGGCGCTCCAGAAGATTGATCGCTGTCTCCAACCGGGAGATATATACCTTGTGCTGGAATGCGAGGCTTTTTAGTGAGGTATCAAGGTCGGCATTTGCCGGGTCGAGTTCCAACTGGGTCTGTAATTCCTGTAGCGTGGAATCGGCAAGCTCAACCTGCCCCGCCAATTTTTCGGTGTGTAGATAAAGATCCGCCTCCAGTTGCTCCTGCAAATCGTCTGAAGACAGCCCCAGTGTCTTGCGGGACTCAAAGTTCCTGATAAGTGCATCGTAGTAATCAAATCGAATAGACTCCAGGCTATAGATATAGAGGCTCATTGAAATGCGGGCGCCGCCCGAGAGTGAGTCCCGCTCTGCACGACTACGATCCAGCAGCGTCTTCAATTCAGCCAGGCGCTCAAAGACGGCTACACCGATGGTGGAAATATTTTTGCTGAGCACCTGTTCGGCACTTTTACGTTGCTCGCTGCCCCTGGGTAGAACTGCAACCCTGGCAACCAGTTTATCCACGTCAGACAGCAGCGCAAAGCTGCGCCCATCCAGCCGATACTGTAGCGCCTCATTGTTCGTTGAGCCTTTGTCCTGCCGAATTAGAGTCCGCAGCAGGCCCAGCTCCTCTATATCCTTGTCGATCACCCGGGACAGGGACTCGATGCTTGAAACAGCCTCCTCCTGCACCATTTCAGCCGCAGTGGCAGACACCATCCCCATCACGACGAACATCAACAGCGGTATTAATCTATTCAGTCTCATTCCAACTCCCTCTTTGTAGGCGCGCATATTAGCAGAACCCGATAGCTTCGTTTAAACTAAGTGCCATAAGAAAACAGGCATCCTCGTCTCGAGGCTATTACAGCAATGAAAAACAACATACATGCCTAATTTAGCCTCAAATTCGGTAAAAGCCAGGTTCGCCACTAAAACAGCGATCAGCCTGACGCTCGCCTATATGCTACCTATGGCTCTGGGGTGGCCGCAACCGCAAACTGCCGCCACCACGGTGATGTTGATTGCCGCCACTGGCATGGCCTCGGAATCCCTGCAAAAAGGTGTGTTACGGGTAATGGGAACGATACTGGGTGCTATTCTCGGGCTCTCGCTTATCGCCTTATTTCCCCAGGACAGAATGCTGTATCTGTTTTGCGTGTCAATTCTCGTCGCGGTGCTGTTGTATTTATACAACGCCTATCAGGGTGATAGCACGGTTTTCATGCTTGCCGCCGTCGTGCTGATGATGGTCTTCAATGGCGGCGATGCCGAGGGTGCCTTCCTCTATGGTGTGGACCGAACACTCCTGACCGCCTTTGGCGTCATTGTTTATACTGTCGTGGCGAGCCTGCTGTGGCCGGTCAAAGTGCAGGACAATACCAAAGCACTGGCTGGTGATGTATCTGCGGCTCACAGCGCAGCTTTCTCACAGTTGATCTCCCCCGATCCAATGGATGCCGGCTCGGTGGAACAACTACTGACAAAAAATGAACTGTTCCAATCGCACTTTGTGACCGTGCGAAACGATGCAGAGAAGATCGTGAACTACCAGGCAGAATGGGACAGCATTGCCAGTGGTTTTGAGACACTGGACGAAATTCTGGTACCGGCACTGCAAACCAGCTCGCTGGATAGGAGTGTATATGGCAAGCACATTCTGAACTACGACCTTGTGCTAGAGAATATTGAGAGGATGTTGGCGCTTGTTCAGGCCAACTGGAAGGAATCGACAGAGCAACCACAACTGCATTTCCTGGACCTGGAATACAATGCCAACAATCTACAGGGCGAGAGCCATATTAACGTTGCGGCAATCGTGTCCCGCGCCGACCTGCTGATAAAGCTACAGAGCACACTGCTGCAATTGTCTAAGGCCAGTAACAGCCTTTTATTTGACCAGCGTGGGTTTACTGCTACACAGGAGTTTCGCGGCAAGCCCAGCTTTATCTGGCTTGACCGGGAGAATTTCAAAACAGCTATCCGGGCATTTGTCACTTTCTGGATCGCCGTCGCGATATGGATCCAGTTTAATCCGCCCGGCGGCTTTATGTTCGTCACACTGAGCACCGCACTGGTAGTACTGGTGTCCTACACGCCAGTTTCTCCCAAACTACTCTACATTCTCTTTACACTGGGTTTCTTGTTCGCTGTGCCGTCCTACATTTTTCTATTACCGAATATGCACCACTGGATTGAACTGGCCATGTTTCTTTTCACCTATGCCTTTATCGGTTTTTACGTTTTCGCAGGCCCTGTTTCCATTTTCTTTCTAATGGGCCTGATGACTCTGGGCATACAGAACACAATGAATTACAACTTCGATGTCATCCTGATTCTCATCCTGCTTTTTTACATGGTCTGTACAAGCCTGGTGATATCTGTGTATTTCCCCTTCACCAGTAAACCCCAACTACTCTATACCAGTTTCCGCCGCCGCTTTTTCACGACCTGCGAGAAAATGATCGCCCAGGGTTCAAGTAAGGGCCACTATGGGAAAAGCAGGCTGTTGAGTATGCGACTCGTTGCCGCCACGGCACTCACCGCAAAGATGCGACAATGGGGTGCCATGATTGACGGCACATATTTTCCCGCTAACCCGGCGGAAAAAATCTCCAGTTTCAACCTGGCCTGCGCCGTGTTACTTGAGCAGCTGAAGATACTGGCGCGGCAGGATGCTGTATTCAGCAATAATTCACTGATTGCCCAGGCCCGCACCGGGGCCAATAGCCGGTTGCTTGCCCGACTATGTAACAGCCTGGTCGACCCTGGGGCGCAATCACAAATTGAGTGCATCTTTGATGAAGTTACTGGCAAGTTGGGCAATATTGAATCGCGCCTGAGCACATTCCTGGGTGGTGACTACCTTAAAACCTACCCGCCAAAAGAACTGACAGAGTTTTACCTCTACATCAATTTGCAGGCATCTATTCTCGCTGGCATAGTACAATGTCGCGACTCCCTGGAAGCACTGGACTGGGATCAATTGCAGGAAAAGAAATTCTAGACATGAAAGCCTACACTATAGCCATCGTGTTACTCATCGCCTGCATTTCCGGCTGTACCACGGTCGGCCCCGACTACCAACAACCGGCCAGACCCGAGTTGCCTTCCCAGTGGAGTGCCGCGAACGTAGAGGCAGAATCTCTGGATGCAGCAAATTGGTGGAAACTGTTTCAGGACCCGGTTCTCAATAGCTTGATTGACCGTGGGGCCCGGCAGAACCTCAGCGTGGAGGCAGCCGGTCTGCGTATCGTTCAAGCCAGGGCAGCCCTGGGCATTAGCGATGCCTTGATTTTTCCACAGCAACAAAACGTATCTGGTAACCTGGCCAAGGTTTACCAGAATGAGCACTCCTTCAACTCAGCCGGTATAGGGCTTGATGTTGGCTGGGAAATGGATATCTGGGGCAAATACGCCCGAGGCATAGAGAGCTCAGAAGCAAACCTCTATGCATCGATTGCCTCCTACCGTGACGTGCTGGTGACCATCACCGCGGAGATTGCTCGCAATTATATTAATTACCGCACCGCCCAGGAACGCACCTACCTGTCAAGACAGAATATTGCGATTCAGCAGCGAGTGGTGGCAATGACCCAGACCCAGTTCGACTCGGGTAATGTGACTGAACTGGATGTGCAGCAGTCCAAAACACAACTCTATGCAACCCAGGCCACCCTGCCGGGCCTCTCCATCGCACGCTTGCAGGCGCGAAATGCCATAGCTGTTCTGCTGGGGGTTCTACCAGCGGAAATTGCGCCCCTGCTGGTCCTGGAAAAAGATAAAAATGCTTCGACCTATGAACAACGCCTGATCCTGCCCGCCGCGGAGTACGACGCGCAGTCGGTTATTCCGGTTGCGCCTGATTTAGACACCAGCGTCAATTCTGCACTGGTACTGCGCCGCCCCGATTTGCAGGTAGCCGAGCTGCAAGCCCGGGCGCAAAGTGCCCGAATAGGGCAGGCGGAATCCGCTTTGTACCCGCAGTTTTTCCTGTTCGGCTCTATTGGCCTTAGCGACACCGTGCCCACAGACGGGAGTTTTAGCGCCTCGAATGCGGTAACTGCGGCCATCGGCCCAGGTTTCAGCTGGAATATTTTTCAGTACGGTCGTATAAAAAATCAGGTTCGTATTGAGGACGCCCGTTTCCAGGAAAGCCTGAGCAATTATAACCAAAGCGTACTACAGGCCGTGCAGGAAGTTTCCAACGCGCTGATTGCCTACCAGTATTCCGTGGAACAGAGCGAGTATAACTTCGAGGGCGTAAGCGCCTCGATTCGAGCGTTTAATATATCCTCAACCCAGTACAACAATGGTCTGGTAACCTACCAGCGACTGTTGAGTACAGTAGAGAAAATGACCCTGCGCGAAGATGCCTATGCCGTCACCAAGGGAAATATCGCCAACCAGGTTGTAGCGTTATACAAGGCCCTGGGCGGAGGCTGGAAGCCCCACAATGACATTCCCATCGTCAAACCAGAAACGGTAGAGAAAATGCGGGAACGAAGCGATTGGGGTGATTATCTCGGCACCGAGCGCCTGGCACCAGAGACTATTGGCAAGGAGCGCGAAGGTGAATAGCATTCCCCATGAACTCGCCCTTGGCGACGTGTTGCTCTCCCCTCTCCTGCCAGTTATTTCCGCATCGCTGCTCGCCACCTGGCTCACCACGATAATATTGAACAAATTACGCCTGTCACGCTACATCATGTTTCCCTCCCTTAGTTTCCTGGCGATAATGGCGGTATATTTTTTGCTGATGGATGCGTACTGGGTAAAAATTTAGAGGATGCTATCTTTGAAACTCCTTAAGAAATTAACACTGGGTATTATCAATCTCGCGCTAATTGCGGCGGTTGCCTACTATGCCTACCAGTCCTTCGAGGACTACATCACCAACCCCTGGACCCGGGACGGCCAGGTGCGAGGGCATGTAATACAAGTTGCCCCCAGAGTCTCCGGCATGATTACCCACATTGCCGTCATCGACAACCAGCTTGTCACACAGGGGGATCTGCTGTTTGAAATCGACAGCGAGCCCTTTGAGATCAGTATCTCGCAAGCCGAGGCCAACCTTAAGAGAGCCCGCATCAGCTCGCGATCCGCCAAAATTGAATACGATCGTCTGCAGGAAATATTTGCCAAAGACGCCGGCGCTGTATCGCAGAAAGACCTGAACCGCCGTGAGGCCAATTACCTGCAATCCCTGAGCCAGATCGATATAGCACAAGAGCAGTTGCGAGCCGCCAGGCTAAACCTCAGCTATACCCAGGTGCTCGCTTCAGTGGATGGCTATGTCTCAAATATCAACTTCCAGATAGGCACACAGGCGGTGACCAACTCCCCTATTCTCGCCCTGGTAGACCGCAACAGTTTCTGGGTGTTTGGCTACTTCCGGGAGAGCCAGATCGGTGAATTTAAAATTGGCGATGCGGCCCGCGTCACACTTATGGCCTACCCCGACTTACCACTACAGGGCCATGTGGAATCCCTGGGCTGGGGTATCGCCCCCTCGGATGGCAACGCGGGGCACAACCTGCTCCCCAGTATCAAGCCCGTGTTTCAGTGGATAAGGCTGGCCCAGAGAATTCCCGTGCGGATAAAACTCGACAAAGTGCCCGAGGGCGTTGAATTACGCTTTGGCCTCACGGCTTCCGTTATGATTACAGGGCGATAGAATTATGGGGCGACTCAATGAAGACAATAATTTCCTCTACCTGGCGGCCTCTCTGCTGATTTTGCTTCTCGCTTCACCACTGGCGAACAGCCTGCCCGAGGGCTTTGCCTATTGGATACTAAAGGCAATTATTACGGTCACCATCATTGTCTGTTACCTCAGCCTCAACTTTGGCAAACGGTGGCGAGTTTTCACCGGGGCTCTTGTCCTGTTTATGATTTCTTCCAGCATATTACGTGAGTACGGAAATCTGGGATCTGCCACCCTGCTGGACCTGGTAATTATGCTGGTGTTCTTTGTGACCGTCGCCTACTCAGCGGCCAGACGCGTACTGCTACGCGGCGCTGTAGACTTTAACAAAATAGTCGGGGCCTTCACTATCTATCTGCTATTAGGCCTGATTTGGTCGACCCTCTATCTTTTTGTGCTGGAAGTTTCGCCCACAGCTTTTAACGGCATGGAACATGTAAATTGGGCAGACAATTTCTCTACCGCAACTTACTTCAGTTACGTTACCCTGACCACACTGGGTTATGGTGATATCAGTCCGGCAGAACCCTTAAGTCGGGTGCTGGTTTTCCTGGAAGCCATGGCGGGAACATTTTATATGGCGGTCGTTATCGCCAGCTTGATTGGTTCGCATGTAAGCAAAAGAAATACTAACAACTAGGGGATAAGCACCATGAATGACAAGGAAGCAGATACAGGTTTCGACAAATTATTCGTACGCAATATGCTGGAGTCAGCACTGCGGATTGGGCTGGTTCTTATCCTGCTGTCCATGACCTACGATATTATCAAGCCCTTTACCCTGCCGTTGCTCTGGGGAGCAATCATAGCGATCGCCGTATTCCCTATGGTCAGGTGGTTGCAGGGCAAACTGGGTGGGCGCCGCGGCCTCGCAGTGACGCTGCTCACCCTGTTTTTTATCCTGTCATTGGTTGTACCCAGTTACCTGGCCATGGAATCACTGGTCGGTGCAGTCAAACTTGTCTCTGCGAACCTGGATGAGGGCAGTCTTCAAGTGCCCGCTCCACCGTCTAGAATTGCAGAAATACCCATGATTGGCGAGAAGCTCTATGAGGGCTGGCACAATGCCAATAAAAACCTGGACGCGGTACTGGCTGAGATTCAACCGCAGATCAAAGCCCTGATTGGCAAAACAGCCTCCGCCGTGGGTGGCGGCTTGATGGGCGTCTTGATGTTCGTGGTCGCTCTGTTGATCGCAGGGGGCTTCATGGCCTATGCAGAGTCCACCGGCGACGCAGCCCATCGTTTTTTCGTACGGATAGGCGGTAGTAAACCGGGTGGGGAATGGGCGGAGTTATGTGTGGCCACCGTGCGCAGTGTATTGCAAGGCGTAGTCGGTGTAGCTGTGATACAGGCGGCACTTTGCGCAATAGGCCTGTTCGCCATGGGCGTTCCCGGGGCACCTCTGTGGAGTGCAGTCATTCTATTTCTGGCCATTGCACAATTGCCGGCCCTACTTGTCGTGGCGCCCCTTATCATCTGGGCCTACAACACCCAAGATGGAACGACAGCAACCATATTTGCAGTGTGGATGTTGTTGGCTGGGCTTAGCGACAACATCCTAAAGCCTATGTTGATGGGCCGCGGGCTGGATATTCCCATGCCGGTTATCCTCATAGGCGCCATAGGCGGAATGCTCTCCGCAGGTATAATCGGCCTGTTCGCCGGCGCGGTGGTACTGTCCATTATGTACAAGCTGTTTGGTGAATGGTTGGCGCAGGAGTCCCACTAACACTGTGATGCTTATTGAGCTTACGACCCGGCGAGGTATGCAAATTTGAACCAATAGGCTGTGAGTCGAAAATACAGGTGGAAATTGGCCGTTTTCGCCCTGTTACGGCATGCGTGGGGAATTTATTCTAGGCGAATTAGCAGTATAGTGACGCTATTATAATAAATATAATACTACAGGTGCCATACCATGATAAAAAATACCCACGCCAGACAGATCGCACACAAAACTGCACTTGCCACGGCCATTGCCCTGCTCACCACACCTGTGATGGCCCAGATGCAACTGGAGGAGGTAATTGTCACGGCGCAAAAGCGTCAGCAAACCGTTCAGGACGTGCCGAGCTCTGTCACCGCTATTTCTGAGGAAATGCTCGAGAAAACCAACACCCGTGACTTCAGCGACTTGAACAGCATCACCTCGGGAATCACGATCACCGGTGGCGCTGACGGTTTCGGCAAAGTTATTCGAATACGGGGCGTGGGCACCAACTCCTATGTACCCTCCATACGCCCTGCAGTCGGTATCTTCCTGAACGAAGTCCCCCTGGGAGCCCCCGAATCCGCCTATAACAACATGGCCGATATAGAAAGAATTGAAATTCTCAAGGGACCCCAGGCAACATTATTCGGCAAGGAAGTATCCTCAGGCGCTATTTCCCTGTTCACTAAGCGCCCCGACACCGAGGTTATGGAAGGTTATGTAGAGGGCAATTTTGGCAATTTTAACAGGCAAGAATACCGCGTGGGTGGAAACCTGCCAATGGGAGACCAATTTGGGCTTCGAGCGAGTATCTATAATAATCAGAGAGATGGCACGGTAAGGAATATATCGACAGGCCGCGATGATGGAGAGTCCGATGGCACCGGCTACCGGCTGCGATTCCTGTGGCAGCCATCAGACAGTTTCAATGCAATATTGAGCTATGAGGACCACCATATCGAGGTAGAGGGGAGCCAATCAGTAGCGCAGGAATATGGTGACCTGTACTACACATGGGAACAAAAGGTCTTGGGTATCACAGATCCGGCTGACAGCAAGCTTAACATACTGGACCCCGCCGATCGCAAAACGGCACACTCAGCCAGCACAAGTCGCGACACCAAGACAAAAATCTGGAGCATGAACATCGAGTGGGAGATCAACGACGAGTGGTCGCTGACATCAATTACCAGTGACCAGGACTACAAGACTTTTGTCGATGGACAGGATGGCAGTAACTTTACCAGCTCAGAGGGGGTCAATGTTCCCGCAACCGCTGACACCTCCGTCGGCCCTTATAAAATTAATGATTTTTTTCAGGACTCCCGAACAGACAGCTTCACACAGGAACTTCGATTCACCTATGAGAGTGAAAATTGGTCATCCATTATAGGTGCGTTCTATGCCGACACAGAGCTTATAAGCTACGTGCCTTTCAGCGTCATGATAGGTGCCATTAACCCCGACCTGATATTCAAAGCAGCCGGCGTTTCTGATATTACCGATGATGTTTCAGAGTGGGCCATATTTACCCACAATATCTACACCTTGCGAGAGGGCCTGGATATAACATTCGGCCTGCGCTATTCCGATGTTGAGAAAGACTATGTTGGCGGCCAGCTCACTGGCTGGGGACCACTGGCGGACCTGAACACACCACCGGTACCGATTACACCCTGGGGTGCCTCCATTCCCGGCTCAACTGACAGCTGGGATGAAATTACCGGCACGATAAAGGTAACCTGGTGGCTGAACGACGAAGTGTCCTTATACGGAGGCTGGGACAGGGGTTTCAAGGCGGGTGGGCATAATGTCTGCAAAGGCACCGAAGACCTTCCGGAATGTCCCGAGCCCTTCGATTCAGAGATTGCCGACAACTTTGAAGTGGGCTTCAAGGGACGCTTCCTGGACAACACCCTGGTCTGGAATGGTGCTGCCTTCTACCAGACATACGACGACTATCAGGTCGACATACAGGATGATGAGGGAATAGGCCTCTCCATTCAGAACGCTGCCAAAGTTGAGATTCAAGGTGTAGAGACTGAATTTCAATGGCTGGCAAGCGACAATCTATTGTTGGATGCCAACATTTCCTATATCGACGCTCGCTGGGACGAATATAAAAATGCCGGCTGTCTGCGCCCCCAGTACCAGGAAATTGCCTGTGAGGACGATGGTACCGGTAACTTCGTGCAAGACCTGAGCGGCAAACGCCTCAACTACAACAGCCCTCTGAGCGGCAACCTCAACCTCACATGGAGTGACCAGTTTTCCAACGGGGTCAACTGGTATGCCCGGGGTGAATATGCCTATAGAGGCGACCGCTATTTCTTCCCCGATCTCGATCCAGACGTACGCGATGGCAGTTACTTCCTGCTCAATGCCAGCATTGGCTTCACCGGCGAAACGGGCAACTGGGATGTTATCTTGTGGGGCAAGAACCTGACAGGAGAAGACTACCTGATCAGCGCCAGTCGCAACCGCGATGCAGGTAACCCAGCCTTCGGTCCAACCTCGATTGAAGGCTACCGTGTGTCGGCTGGAGAAGATGCCACCTACGGCGTCACGCTGAAATACCGTTTCGGTGGTGTTTAGACGCTAGCCAGGACTGGACTGGGTGACGGAGCCCATTGAAAAGTCGATTGAAGAAGCGGTTAAGTTCTACAGCCGTTGATTACATCAGCCCCATCGCTTTAAGCTGTTCCTCCATAGCTGCCCAGCTCCAAAATGCACTCATACGCTGTATTTTTCCTTCATCGTTCAATTCGTAGATCGCCACCATTTCGACCTCGGTCTTTAAATCACCACCCATATTGTTAACGGCCGTTTGATGCACTGCACAGGCACGATCTCCACTGGGAATCCGCTTGTGCACCGTGAGAGTAATATTTGACGGCCCTATGACATCGTCCCAAAATTTTGAGATGGCCTCCTTGCCTACATGGCCTTCTCCGGTGGCGTCAAAAGGAGAAATACCCACCGGATCCTGCACCACGGCATCGTTGGCATAAAGCACCAGCCAGCCCTCTTTATCACCCTGGGAGGCCAATCGAATTGAATCCATATTTGCCTGGATGGCGGGATGCTCTGAGTGTTCATTCATGATGTTGTACTCCACAGGGATGGCTGTTACACGTAGTCTTGCTGTTCTACCGGGAACAATCAATATGAACGCGTCATCAAATACCGATTTTGGCCACTGCCAGATTACCGGTGTAAAGAACTATACCGACAGACTCCGACGAAGAAGATACAATTGGCAGCACAGATGATCGAGTATGAGAGAAACAATGAGAGAAACACCAGAAACCCGGTGGATTGAAGTAAGTGGTTGTGAGAACGCGAAACTCCTGACGGAATCCCTTGGCACTGGCCAACCGTTTATCTGGGCTCATTCCCTGCTGGGCAGCATGGCTCAAGACCTCGAAGGAGAAGTACTGGCATGGCGAGAGCTAACCGATGTCGCCCGGGTTATTCGCTACGATGCCCGAGGCCATGGTTGTTCTGAGGTATTTGGCAAGCCGGAAGACTTTCGCTGGGACAAGCTGGCAAACACCCTGTGGCAGGTAGCCGACACCTATACAGAGGACAAGGTCATTGTTGGCGGCGCATCCATGGGGTGTGCTACATCTCTCTATGCCGCTTGCCAGAGACCAGAGCAAGTCAAAGCAATGGTACTGGTTATTCCCCCGACTGCCTGGGAATTGCGCGCAAAAATGAAACGCAATTATAGTTTTATCGCCAAATTCGTTAATGTGACGCGAGGTCTGCCTTTTCGTTTGTTAAAGCTGATTCCCGCAGCCGGGGGGGATGCGGGATTCCAAAGACGCGTGATGTCTGTGATGGCGCGGCACCTGGCAAAAGCAAACTATAAGGGAGTGGTCGGTGCCATGCGCGGTGCGGCCCTGTCTGACCTACCGCCACTCGAGGAGTTGAAGAAGCTGACTATGCCTGTGCTCATCCTGGCCTGGCCTGACGACCCTACTCACCCGCTTTCCATCGCCGAAAAACTGCACGACACGCTACCTAATTCACAACTTGAAGTGATAGAAAGCGCAGATGACCCGTATGCGTGGCCACAATTGGTTCGAGGCTTTATCACGTCTCTTCCCCGTGCACGCAATAGCGCTACAGCGTCGCGGGACAGAGCGAAGAAGCGATAAATTCATCTCGAATATTATAAAGTGCCATATAAGCGGTCGCCCGCATCCCCGAGTCCGGGGACGATATAGGCGTGATCATCCAGCTTCTCATCCAGACCGGCAACATAGACCTTTATCTGGGGGTGTTTGTCCAACATTACCTGAACACCTTCCGGCGCAGCCACCAGAGCCATAAAACTGATCTGCTCTTCTGTGACACCGTGGTCCAGCAACACATCGACACCGGCAGCCGCGGAGTAACCGGTGGCCAGCATAGGGTCCACCAGGATGAAGGTACGCCCGGCAGCCGTTGGCAGCTTGCGTAAATATTCTACCGGCCGCTTGGTTTCTGGGTCGCGATACATCCCAATGTGACCCACTCGTGCAGAGGGCATCAACTCGAGCAGGCCATCGGCCATGCCCAGGCCCGCGCGTAAAATGGGTACGATTGCCGCTTTTTTCCCCTTTAGAACCTGGGCAGACATGGTGCAGATAGGTGTTTCAATTTCCTGCTCTGTCATGGGCAGCTGGCGCGTCATTTCGTAACCCATTAACAGAGCAATTTCCTTTAGTAACTGACGAAATGTTCGTGTCGAAGTGCTCTTACTACGCATATGACTGAGCTTATGCACAATCAGCGGATGGTCGAGAATATGTAAATTAGAGAACCGGGGATCGATAGCCATCGCTTATACTCCTGTTGAAATTTTCTCCATCACCGCACCAAACAGCTCTTCATCGCTGGGCAAGGTTTTGGGTGTTGCCAGGGGCTTTGACACCCAGGTAATGTTGACAAGGTGGCGCCAGGTAATATTCTCGGTGGTCACATTACCACCCCAGCTGCCGCAACCCAATGAAAAAGTTTGCCGCATGCCATTCCACAGAGCACCGCTATTGGATGACGCCTGCGGCTGATTGACCATAACACGGGAAGTTTTAGTTCCCAGGGCTAGCTCCAGGACATTTTGATCGCTGCTAGTGAACAGACCACAGGAATGGCCATAGCCCGAATACTCCTGAATGTTATTTGTTAGTTCAATCGCAGCCTTTAGGTTTTCTACCTTATACAGTGCCATGACAACAGAGAGTTTCTCGCCGGAAAACGGATGTTCTGGACCATACCCCGACTCGGGCACCATAATAAAACTTTTGTCCTGTGGGATTGATATACCTGCCAGTTCTCCAATCCGCTGGGCCGACTGGGCAATAATATCAGGATTGAGGTGGCCGTCACTCCACAGGGTCTCTGCCAGCATCTGGTATTCGGTATCCGAGGCCAAATAGCCTCCCTGAGCCTGTAATTTCTCCACCAGTTCGGCGTAGATATCCTCTACACCTATTACCGTGTTATCAGCAGAGCAGGACGCAGCCAGATCAAATGTCTTAGACGAATGAATTTTGGTAACAGCGTCGTCTATATCCGCAGTCTCATCCACGATAATGACCGCATTTCCAGCACCAACACCAAAGGCGGGAGTACCACTGGAATACGCAGCTTTCACCATAGCACCGCCGCCAGTTGCCAGGACCACATCGACCTGCTTCATCAATTCGCCCGTGTGCTCCAGCGTCGGATCTTCCATATTGATAATCAAGTCGCGAGGTGCACCGCAGGCTTCCAGCGCATCGCGCATATACTCACACACCAATTGGCATGTCTTCTTGCCACGGGGATGGGGTGCGATAATAATAGCGTTGCGACCTTTAACCGCTGCAATAGCCTTTACCACAGGGCTAGCCTCGGGATGCGTTGTAGGGGTCAACGCCCCCACCACACCGATAGGCTTGGCGATTTTTATCAAGTTGCGCTCGTCATCCGCTTCTATTACGCCGACCGACTTGTCGTGGATGATGTCGGCAAGCGCAGCGCGACATTTGCTGGCCATTTTAGTCAGCTTTCCCTCGTAGTTGCCAAGGCGGGTTTCCTCTACAGCCAGCCTGGCAATTTTTTCTGCAGGACCCGACCGGGCGACAGACCAGACCATAGCCGTGATCAGCTCATCCACCTGCTCCTGGCTGTAGCCCTCGACAAGCTGCTGCGCAACGCGTGCCCGATCAGTCAGTATTTTGATATCTGCTTTCACATTCATGAAATTCCTCCGCCACCCCGCCTATCTAAAAAAAAGCCCACCCAATCACGGGTAGGCACAAACAAGCGTAAAACATAGGGACCCTGTTAAAAGTTTCTCCGCAGCGTCAAACCGTAAGACCTCGGTCTGGCGTAAGACTCCTGGCTGGAACCATAGAAGCCAGAAACATCAAAACCGATTATCGCGTAATCCTCATCTGTCAGGTTATCTACGTAGGCGGCAACATTCCAAAGATTGTCTCCATCAGCCCAACTCAACCTTGCTTTAACGTCGGTATAGCTGTCAAATTCATGCGCTGTGAAGTTACGGGCGTTGTGAAAAAACTCGGACTGATAATTCGCACTGACCTGTGCTGCAAGCCCCCCGCCGAACAAATCCCAGGTATAACGAATCAGACCAGAAACCTGCCACTCAGGTGTAAATGGTGGCGCTGCATCGATGAAAATGTCAGAGGCGATCTGTAAGTCCTCGACCTCGGCATCGGTGTAAGACACACCGAACATCATTTCCAGATTGTCCGTTGGGCTGGTAATCAGCTCAATTTCAACACCCTTGTAGTTCGCATCTTCATTGGTCACCGAGCTACTGTTGTTGACAAAAGTGAAGGACTGGTAGTCTTCATAATCGTAGTAATACGCCGCCATATTAAGCTGCAGCAGTCCCTCCATCAGGGTCAACTTGGCGCCCACTTCGTAGGACAGCAGAACCTCCTCGTCGTAGGGCGAGAAGCCACCGAACAGTGGGGCATTAAAACTACCGGCTTTCACGCCGCGGTTGATACCCGCATAGTAAAGGGAGTCGTCAGTGGGTGTGTATTCCAGCTGGATTTTTCCAGACCACAGATCCTGGTCGTGATCTTCTTTCAATTGGTCAATGTCGAACAAGCCGTTACTTGTTTCAATTTTCCGGTCATCAGTATTAGGGAAGAATGTCACAACACCCTCAAAGGATTTATCTTCCTGAATCAGTCGTAAACCTGTAACCAGCACCAGGGTGTCCGTCAAAGAGTAGTCAAACTGCCCAAATATGGAGAGGGAATCGGTATTGAGCTCAGTAATAGTGTTTGCTTCCAGCCCCTGGATTCCGAACCAATCCTGGCTTAGTGGTGAGGCAGCCAGACCCTGGAGAAAATCAGTATCTATTCCCAGGTAGTAGACACCCGCCACCCAGGTGGTCTTGTCAGTCGTACCGTTAAACCTCAGCTCCTGGCTGAACTGGTCTATATCACCATCAGACTGGAATATCAGCGCGCCTGTGGCTGATTGATCTGAGTCCAGACCGATCACTCTGGTAAAATTCTTGTAGTCTGTTACGGAAGTAAAAGAGGCCCAGTCGAAGTCATACTTAAACTCTGCGGTAAGCCCTTCGGACTTCAGTTCGTTCTGGTCATCAAAGGCAAAATCCTTGTTAACCCTGTCGCCCCTGCCATCGGGATTGGTGTTGCCGAAGAAGTCGCCGTTCACTACCGGACGCGTAACGCTGCCATCACCATTGCCATCGACACAGACACCGGACTGAATAACATCACAGTTCATTGGGTCGTTGCGCGAGTAGATAACATCAATTACCTCACCGTTGGCACGGCGAACTTCAGTGGTCGCCGCCAACTGATAGGGGCCCTCACTCTTGGTCGTGTCTGCGTAGTTGCCGCTTAGCAATAAACTGCCCCTATCACCGATATCAAACTCCAGGTGGCCACGGAATGCGAAGGTGTCGTCATTCCAACCATCCTCGCCACCGTTGGTTCCCGGATCGCCATTAAAATCGGTACCCGGGTACACATTTTTTAACACCTCGTCCTGTTGATTAGAAAGGAATGCAACCCGCGCCCGAATACCATCGGTAAGTGCACCGCCAATGGCGCCCTCTACACGAATCTGGCTAAAGGAGCCCGCAGTTGCTTCCAGATAACCTTCCAACTCATCGGTAGGTTTAACGGTGATTGTATTAACCAGCCCGCCCGTCGCGTTGCGACCAAAGAGCGTGCCCTGAGGGCCTTTCAGCATTTCTACCCGCTCGACGTCAAACAAGCCAAAGGTCTGTGCCTGAGTGCTAGCCAAATAGGTGCCATCGATATACACGGCCACAGGTGCTTCCGCCAGGTCGGCATAGTCATTCTGTACCACACCGCGAATATTAAAGATTGCCCGCTGCCCGCCGATGTCACCCGCCATGGATATACCGGGTGTATAGGCAATTAAATCTGTACTGTCCTCGAACCCCAGGGCCTTCATCTGATCCCCGGTATAGGCCGTTATCGCGACACCAACATCAGTCAGAGCCTGCTCACGCTTCTGGGCGGTCACCATGACTTCTTCAAGAAGTACATCGGCAAATGCCATACCCGCGGCCAGGGGAGATAGCCCCAGCACCATAGCTATTGACTGGCTAAGCAGGCGTTTTTTCATTCCGGTTTCGATATTCACTACTGAAGACCGTGCGGCTTTTCTATTCATATCCCCTCCAGGTATCTGGTTTGGCTCATTGTTTTTTATAATCTTGTCCAGATGGACAGGTTCAAAATGCTATTCTATGCTGTCTATATGGTCAAGTATTAAATTGAAGAATATTTCTCCTTGCTGAAAGAAGTGCTAACCGACACCTCTACAAGTCTACACACCTGGGGCAAATTTCAGATATCACCCACAGCGTCTCCCGCTACTTGCTTGGCAACTCTGTTTCGCATCATCAGGTAATAGGTCACACTGGAAACGATGGCGCCAACAAACCATGCGTTGTCATAGATTCTCTGCCAGATTTCCGGTACACCTTCGAGAACGCCCGCTGCATTGAGAAAGCCGAGAACATTTGGGGCTATTCCAAGGGCAAGGGCAATCAGCGCACGGGGGTTCCAGCCCCCGCTGAACTCATAAGATTTCTCTCGCATATACAAATCGTCAATAGTGAGCTCGCATTTGCGAATAAAGAAATAGTCGGTAATCAAAATGCCCGCTATCGGACCAAGCAGAGACGAGTAACCCACCAGCCAGACAAACAAATAGGAACCTGCCGAGTCCAGCAGCTTCCATGGCATCATGGCGATACCCAGACCGGCAGTGATCAAGCCGCCCATTTTGAATGAAATTTTGTGCGGTGCCAGGTTGCAAAAGCCATTGGCCGGCGCGACTACATTTGCCGCCAGGTTAGTGGTCAATGTGGCGACAATTAACATACACAGCCCCAGCAGTGCAGCACCACCACCCAGTCGACCCGCGACCTCCAAGGGGTCCCAGATTTCTTCGCCAAACACGGTTACGGTTGCCATAGTCACCGTCACGCTGATGAACGCCAGCAGCGCCATGGGCAGGGGCAGCCCGAGAGCCTGACCGATAATCTGATCCTTCTGGCTACGGGCGTAGCGGGTAAAATCGGGAATATTGAGTGTCAATGTCGACCAGAAACCAACCATAGCTGTGATTCCCGGCAGGAATACTCGCCAAAACTCTCCCTCCCTGGCACCACCCGGTACGAAAGCGGAGGGTTTTGCATACATGGCGTCAAACCCGTCGGCACTGACATAGGCCCAGTACAACATGCCAAAGCATATGGCCAGTAGCACCGGTGCGGCCAGAGTCTCCAGCCAGCGAATAGACTCCATGCCGCGCAGGATAAAAAACACCTGTACCGCCCAGAAAGCCAGGAAGCTGATCAATTGTGCGAGGTCGATATCAAGAAATGGTATCGGTGTGCCAATAAACATGCCGCCGGACAATCCATTTACAATTTGGTAAATGGCCGAGCCTCCCACCCAGGTCTGGATACCAAACCAACCACAGGCCACTAAACCCCTGAGAACACCGGGTAAACGTGCACCTACCGTACCAAAGGATGCCCGCAGAAGCACAGGGAACGGTATACCGTACTTAGCGCCGGCGTGGCCGATAAGTAACATGGGTACCATGACAATAAAGTTTCCCAGAAATACTGTCAGTATCGCCTGCCACCAGTTCATGCCCTGAGCAATTAAACCCGAGGCCAGCAGATAGGCGGGAACGCAAATGACCATACCAACCCACAGCGCTGAGATATTTACCCAGTTCCAGGTTCGCTGGGCTTTGGTTGTCGGAGCGAGATCTTCATTCCAGAGGTAGTTTTCTGCACCTGCCGGTGGTGCTACTGATTGATCGGGAGCCTGCATATTTACTCTCTTTATTGTTTATTCTTGACTGCTTGATCAGCTTGTCCTAGGATACACATGCTGACCATGTAGTCAAGTTATTGATTGGTGAAACCAAAGGAGAACTCTCATGTCCATACTGATCAAAGGCGGAACAATTGTCACTCATGATGACATATACCGAGCTGATGTCTATTGCGCCGAGGGCGCCATCCAGGCAATAGGGGCAGATCTGGAGGTACCGTCTAATACCGATGTAGTCGATGCGGGGGGGCAGTATATTATGCCAGGCGGCATAGACCCCCACACCCATATGCAGCTGCCATTTATGGGCACCGTCGCAGCCGACGATTTTTTCACCGGCACTTCGGCCGGCCTTGCTGGAGGCACCACCAGCATTATCGACTTTGTTATTCCCGACCCCCAGCAGAGCCTGCTGGAAGCCTATCACCAATGGCGCGGGTGGGCTGAAAGCTCAGCGGCAGACTACGGTTTTCATGTCGCTGTTACCTGGTGGGATGACAGCGTGTATCAGGACATGGGTACGCTTGTAGAAAAACACGGTGTAAACAGCTTTAAGCACTTTATGGCTTACAAGAACGCCATCATGGCTACAGACGATATTCTCGTCGCCAGCTTTGCACGCTGCCTGGAACTGGGAGCCATTCCGACGGTACATGCGGAAAATGGAGAACTGGTTTTTCACCTGCAGAAAAAAATGCTGGCCATGGGCCTGAGAGGCCCGGAAGGACATCCGCTGTCGCGCCCACCCGGCGTGGAAGGTGAGGCAGCAAACCGGGCCATCAAAATAGCCCAGGCACTCAACACGCCCATTTACCTGGTGCATGTCTCTACCAGTGATGCACTGGACGCTATCAGTCATGCCCGTAACCAGGGGCAGCGCGTGTTCGGTGAATGCCTGGCAGGTCACCTGCTGCTGGACGACAGTGTCTATCAGGACAAAAACTGGGAGCGGGCAGCAGCCCATGTGATGAGCCCTCCCTTTAGGCCCCGCGGCCATCAGGAAGCACTGTGGCGCGGATTACAAACGGGAAATTTACAGACTACCGCTACCGACCATTGCGTATTTTGCGCCGAGCAAAAGGCAATGGGCGCAGATGACTTCACCCAGATCCCCAATGGTACGGCAGGCGTGGAAGATCGTATGTCGCTGCTATGGCACGAGGGTGTGGGTACGGGCAAGCTGTCAATGAGCGAGTTTGTGGCGGTAACGTCTACCAACAGTGCAAAGATATTCAACCTGTATCCCAGGAAGGGGGCGGTTGCCGTGGGAGCAGACGCCGACCTGGTGGTGTGGGACCCGGAGGGAACCCGCACTATATCCGCTGCGACCCACCACTCCAACGCCGACTTCAATATTTTCGAGGGCAAGACCGTCAAGGGTATTCCCAGCCACACGATCTCGCACGGCAATATGGTCTGGAAGGACGGCCAACTCAATGTCAAAAAAGGCGCCGGTCGTTTCATAGAGCGACCCCCATACCCCCCCGTCTACGAGGTATTGCAAAAAACCGCCGAAGTAAATAGGCCGCAGCCGGTCGTCCGGTAAGCCGACACATGAAAGGCGCTCACCCCCCATCATCTATTTGGATCTATAAATAAGGAATATAACTATGGATTTCGCAATATGTTTTAAAGGCTTTGTCAGCCCCGATCGCGCTCGCTACCTGGTAAAACAGGC
>JADFVW010000149.1 GCA_015222725.1 Pseudomonadota bacterium
CTTTTCCCCCAGGAAAACACCCCACTGGCGCTATCTCATCACAAATGGATGAATGGTGGCCGGCAGGTTTTCAATTGGCCATACGGCATCGACGTAAATCCAATTAATGGCGACATCTGGTACGGAAAGTTACTGGCCGACAAAATTGGTCGCATTGACCCAGTCACACTGGAAGTTACCGAATATGACGTACCCCACGTTGGGCCCCGCCGCCTGCGCTTTGGCCCGGATGGTATTTTGTGGATTCCCTCCTTCGATGAGGGAAAACTGATGCGCTTTGACCCTCAAACAGAGGAATTTGAGAGTATCGATTTACCGCTCATGGGAAAAAATGAGTACGAAACCCCCTATGCATTGAATGTACATCACGAAACAGGCGATGTCTGGATTGCCGCCAATAACTCAGACCGGGTATTGCGCTACGTTCCCGGTGAAAAGCGTTTTATCGCCTATCCCATGCCCAGTCGCGTCGTATGGTTTCGCGACCTGGAGTTTACTAAAGATGGCAAGATGTGCACGAGTAATTCAAACCTGCCCGCCTATGCACACGAAGATGGCGTGCCGGCGTTTTTCTGTATTGATCCTGACTATAAGCAACAGACTGGCAGTCACAATACGGTAGCCGTTGGCAATACCGATGATGCGAAAACTGTGAGCTATGAAGACGTCAGGAGAGATACGCCATGAGCCACCCGTTAAAATCTATCACCCCCTTTCAGCTTGGTCTGGTTGTTAAAGATATAGATGCTGCGGTAAAAGAGCATTCCGAGGTATACGGCATCAAACGCTGGTATCGAACAAACATTGATCGTTTCGACTACTACTATAAAGGCAAAAAAAGGCTTCTGGTGCTTGATATTGTGGTGGGCTATACCGGAGGAACCCAGATTGAGTTAATTCAGGTTCTTGAAGGGGAAGATAATGCCTACGTTGAATTGCTGTTGAAAGAAAACCTTCCACACAATGGCGTTTGCGTCAGAAACTTCGAGCGCAAATTCGAACAGTTGAAAGCGCTGGGCTACCCCGAGTTACACCATGGCACTATCTATCTAAAAGGGCTGTCTAAAATTAGAGTTGCGTACTTTGATACACGTGAGAGCCTGGGTTATATTCTAGAGATTATTGAAGTGAAGACCCTGGGTATCAATATAGGTATGCCCGAGTTTATGGTGGCTGCCGCCAGGCTTACCGGTGACTCAAAGCGCTATAAACCCATCCACCACTAGGATGAATACAAGATTGGCGAAGCGTATGCCGCTCCCGCCCAGTATTGCTATACTTCAGCTCTCCTTCTGACCAGTAGAGGCCCTTATGAAAGACGCATGGATCGCAGTTGCTTTATTACTGGCGTCGCTATCGAGCCTGGCAACAGAAAGAACATTAGCTTACACAAGTGATCGCAAAGCTTACTTTGGCGATTTGCATGTGCACACTCAAAATTCCTCTGACGCCTTTATTTTTAATGTTCGGGCAACACCTGATGATGCTTATGCCTACGCCCGCGGCAGCGCTATCGAGCACCCCTTAGGTTTTCCAATACAGTTGCGAAGTGGCACCCTTGATTTTACTGCAGTAACTGATCATGCTGAATTACTGGGTATCTTGCCAGCCATGATTGATCCAAACAATGCCATGTCAAAATTGCCTCTGGCAAAGGGCATTCAAAGCACAGATAGAGAGTCTGTACTAAAGGCCTTTTATGCGATTTCTCGTGGTGTGAGGATGGAGGGCAATCAGTCGCCGCTGCGCAACCTCAAGGTCATTCGATCCGCCTGGCAAGAGACAATTGCCTCAGCGGAGCGCAACAACGACCCCGGGGCGTTTACTACTTTCGTTGGCTATGAATACACAGCGGCGCCCAAGAGCCAGAACTTGCATCGCAATGTAATTTTTAAGTCCTCTCAAGTTCCCGATACACCGTTCTCTTCTATCGAGTCAGGAAACCCTGAGGATCTCTGGCGCTGGCTGGACCGCCAGCGTGATAAAGGTATGGAAGCACTCGCCATTCCGCATAATTCCAATGTGAGTAACGGGCTTATGTTTCCAGCGACAAATTGGGCCGGTGAGGCCTTAGATGCCGACTACGCCAATTTGCGAATGCGCAATGAACCGCTGGTGGAAATCACCCAGGTGAAGGGCACATCGGAAACGCACCCCAGTTTGTCACCCAATGACGAATGGGCGGGATTTGAACTTTACGACACCTTGATTGCTACTGAAATTGTGTCAATAAAGTCGGGGGGCTTTGTGCGCGAAGCCTATCGCCATGGTCTGGAATATAAGGAGAAGAGTGGCTTTAACCCCTATAAGTTCGGAATTATCGGCTCCTCAGACACGCACAATGCCGGCGCCCCTGTTGAGGAGAACAACTATTTCAGCAAGGCGGGAATGCTTGATGGCACGGCCGAGCGACGAGGCACGGTGCCATCGGGTATTAAGAGGAAGTTTGGTCCGGTGGATGCATCAAAAACTTTTCCCTACTGGAGCGCGTCCGGCCTGATGGGAATCTGGGCCGAAGAAAATACGCGCGACTCCCTTTTTTCTGCCATGAAAAGAAAAGAAACCTTCGCCACATCCGGGCCACGAATTAAAGTTCGCTTTTTTGCCGGCTATGATTATCAGCAGTCACTTCTGGCCGATCCCGGCTTGATCCGCAAGGCGTATAGCAACGGTGTGCCTATGGGGTCGGATTTAGCCAGGGCAGGATCAACTGCACCGTCTTTTTTAAGCTGGGCTGTACACGATGAAAACAGCGCACTGTTGCAGCGACTGCAAATTGTTAAAGCCTGGGTATCGGAGGGCGCAAGTCATGAGAAAGTTTTTGATGTGGCTTGTTCCGACGGCCTGGTGCCCGACCCCGGTACACATCGCTGTCCGGCCAACGGTGCAGAAGTGACGTTGAGCGATTGCAGTATTACTCAGAGCAAGGGCGCAGCAGAGCTAAAGGCACTGTGGCAAGACCCGGAATTTGACGTAAATCAGCAAGCCTTATATTACCTTCGGGTATTAGAGAACCCGACCTGCCGCTGGTCTACCTGGGATGCAATAAGGGCCGGGGTGAAACCAAAGTCTGGCCTGGCTACTACGCTTCAGGAGCGGGCCTGGAGTTCTCCTATCTGGTACTCGCCTTGAGGCGAGATTTAATGGCGTTAAATTTCTCTTCACTTAATTCATAGCGCGCCAGTAGCCGAATGGCAAAAAACCAAAGAACAAATGGCAGTGCAGAAAAAGCCACCCTGATGCCCCAGGATGCCTCTGCGGTTTGAGTTTCCGCGCCACTGACAAAACCGAAAGCGCTAAAACACAGGCTTGCCAGAAAAGCACCGCCAGCCATACCGGTTTTACGACAAAAGGCCCAGGCGCCAAAAATAGCACCCTCGCGACGAACCCCACTTTCCAACTCGTCGACTTCTACCGTATCCGGCACCATGGAGTTTGGCATGAGCTGATTACCCGCATCGGCAAAGCCATTGATGACATACACGCCAAACAACAACATAGCTAACGAGGGCGGTAAAAAGAACAGGGAAATCGCCATCACCAGATTTATCGTCATGGCGCGCGCATAGGCCTTTTTCTTGCCCAGACGGTTGCCGATATATACCCAGCCCGGGGTAGCCAAAAGGGCGGCAACTCCAGCAATGGCGAAAAGGGGGCCGATCATTGTCGCACCTACCTGCATAGTAATCGTCAGGAAATAAATCAAGGCCGTTGCCGAGGCGCCAATGGCCAAATTTTGTAACAGGAACACCAAAAACAAATTGGCAAATGGCCGGTTTCTGATAATCGCTGACAGCTCATCACGCAAGCGGAAACGTTGTGGTACAACATCCAATCGCGGTGCATTGCGTGTGGCAAAAAATGCGACCAGGCCTGTGACAGTGATGAACACACCACCCACGGCACCCAACAGTGCAAACCCCTCCTGTAAGCTGTCCTGGGAATTATAAATAATTGGCCCGATCATCGCTGCTACTATGATTCCCAGGCGAGCCGCCATCATTTTGTAGCCTGTGAGATTAACCCGCTCTTTGTAATCGCTGCTCATTTCCGCTGCCATGGAAGAGTAGGGTACGTCAAATATTGTGTAGCAAGTGCTGACCAGCATATACATACAAGTGAAGTAAATCGCCTTGCCCAATTCAGATTCTACGGGTGGAGGAGAGAGCACCAGCCAGAACGACACACCAAATAAAATTGAACCCACTAACAGATAGGGACGCCTGCGCCCCATGGACGACCGGGTTCTATCTGAAATGGCGCCCATAAAAGGATCGGTGAAGGCATCCCATAATCTGGGTACCAGCAGGACGGTACCTGCCCACACAGGAGAAATCTTCAGTACCTCGGTCAGGTAAAACAAAAAGAAAGCCATCGTGATACCGATATACACAGCAATAGCGAGCTCACCGATGGCCCAGCCCAATTTGATGCCGCTTGTGAGTTGTGCAGTATTTGAGTTCAAGGCGATGTCACTCCGAAATGGTTTTCTGGAATATCATCTCGTGACTTCCAGAGCCTATGCATGCCTGGGCACTTTGCGCGACGTATCCGGGCGGCGTCACAACATCAGCCTCCATCCCAGGAGGCAAATCTATATGTAGTTCAAAAGTCTCACCCCGTGCAGACCAGCTCACCCGTACCTCTCCCATGACTGTGGCATAGACTCCTTGGGCATGCTGCATATTTCCAGGCTGGGGCGCTATCAATGCCCGGCGAAACCCTATCTCTGAAGGCTGCACACCCAAACTGTTGGCGGACAACTGGTACACCGGTGTGGCCGAAAATGCATGGCACAGGCTGGCAGTCGGGTCGAAGCTTTCCCACAGTGTTGTTGTACCTGTGGCTAGCATGGGCTCGTAACTGCGGCGCATTTGCGCCAAAGCCAGGTCAAAACGCCGGGCTTTGGCCAGGGCGGAAAATACAAAGTGGGAGAAATAAGTATTAGCCAGAACCACATCGTGCTGCTCATCGAAGTCCTCCCCTTCCGGCACCATCGGCGGCACCGCAGTTAGTTTTAGCCTGTCGGTGTCGGTGATGCGCGTCAACATGCTTTGCCAGCGATCCTGCGGGGCGATATCCCAGTAAATCATGGCGGCATTGGCCTGCTGAGAGATACGGGCCTTCTGTGAGCCTGTCTCGGGGTCTACACTATCGACATAAACTCCTCGTTGCACATCCCAGTGGCGCATATTCAAGGCACTGGCAATGGCTGCGGACTTTTCGCGATAGCCCTGCGCCGCCCGCTGATAGCCCAATTGGTCAGCGAGCTCTGCCGCTACCGCTGTAGCACCGGCCAGCATGGCGTTGATAATCGATGATTCGCCGCTGCGATCAACATTGGCCCACTCAATAAAATGCCAGTAGGGCAAGTTAACCAGCAGGCTATTCTGTCCTTTCTGCCGCTCGAACCAACTCAGCACACGCTGTACGGATGGGAACAGCAACTCGATTGTTTCCAAATCCCCCGTGTGCAATAAATAGTGCTGGATCGCGCATATCCAGTGCAGACAGAAATCCGGAATAATAATGCCGTTGCGATGATTGTCGCCGGGGGAAAACATCTGCAACAAGCCATCCGGGCGCTGGCTTTCCATACCCTGCATCAAAAACTGTTTATCTATAGCCTGTGTACTGGGCCCGAAAGCTGCGGCACTGATCTGGTAGTGCACCAGACCATCGCCCAACCATTGCCGTTTCTCACGCCCGGGGCAATCCTCCCAGGCATCATGAGTACACTGTAAAGTGGTGTAGCGACCAATCTCCCAGAGGCGATTGAAAAAATCATCGGAGCACTCAAAAGCACCGAGGTTCTCCACCGGGTAATGCGTGTAGATTGAACCGGCATGACGTATACGAATGCCTTTTGGCGCATTTCGTACAACTAACTGCATATATCGAATACCCGTCCATTCAAATTTTTCGAATCTCTGTCGGCCCGATCGTGCCGTGTAGCGAAATACCTGGGCGCAATCGAGAAACGTTTGCTTACGAATTCGTGGAGGCTGCTCTATGCCACCAAAATATTCTCCGGGAAGTGTTTCTGCCACAGCCACATCAACCACCTCTCCTCCACTCGCCTCAATGTCGATAAATGGATAGCCGGAGTGCAGGCGATTAAAGCGGATCAGTATTGAAATATCTTCGCCATCCGGCGTGCAAACTGTAGTGTAGTTATCATCGTCGCTGAGCAGTGCATCGGGCTTGGTAACATAGGTACTGCCATCGCCGGTTGGCTGTTCCTCGTATAATTGCTCACCCAGGGACAAATCGTTTCTGGGCTTCACACGCTGTATATCCAGGACTGCTTCGGGAGTCATTGCCGATTCTGCCAGTTGCGGAATGTCGCGTGGAATCAGGCTTGGAAAAGGTTCAATATCCAGCCAACCTTTGGCATGATCGTCAGCGGTGGTGTGCAATACCATGGGAATGGCGAAGGGCCAGGCACTGTCATCAAATTCTACTAGCGTCCACTGCTCAGGCAGTTTACGGGCATCAAAATCTTCAATAAAATCCTGACCCCAACCGCTTTTTGGCGTGTCCTGTCGCCAGGAATCACTTTGTATACAACGCCATTGCTCATCAGACAATAATGTGGTGGCAGCACCGTCACATTCAAGGCTGATGTCAACATAGAGACCGCCGTCACCAAATATACCCTGCCAGTAGTCTCGGCTCTGTTCGTACCAGGCGGTATCGGTGCCGTATACATGTACCAATACAGCAATGCAGTTGTCGCCAGCTTTCAGGTAAGGCTGTAAATCCAGGGCATCGACTCGCTGAAATTCCGGGCTGGATCGGCAGGGCCCCCTGCCCACCCTCTCTCCATTTAAAAATAGCTGGTAGCGACCATCGACTGTAATCTGGGCTTCTGCCTTCGTTGGAGCGCTGTCCCATGAAACTGTTCGCCGGTACAGATACCAGCGGTTTGTGCCGTCATCCCGTTTTTTGGGGCCCTGGCTGACAATTGTGCGAAAATTTGCATCCAGGTCAGGCTGCTGCTGCGAGTGGCAAATGAAATGCGCTTGACGCCTCACGATGTTCCGAGAACCTCCCTGAGCGCAGTTGCTGCCTCAGCCACAGCCTTCTGCCCCACATCCAAAAACAGGGCCATAGAGAAGAAGCCGTGGACCACACCCGGGTAATGTCGGTGCATAACAGGCATGCCCACCGCCTCAAGTTTATTCTCGAGACTGTTGGAATCATCCGTCAAGGCATCCAGGCCACCAGTGACCAGGTAAACCGGTGGCAATTCATCCAGATTGGCAAGCAAAGGCGATGCCCGGGGGTCATCCCGGGCCGCTTTGTCCGGTAAGTATTCGCCCCAGAAAAACTCCATGGCAGCGCTGCCCAGGCCATAGTCTCCCTGGCCAAACAACTTGTGGGACAGGGAATTTGTGTTCGGCGAAAGTGCCGGGTAGATCAGCAATGCCAGCTGCAACCAATTTTCGCCGGCATTACGCAAATCCAGTGCGGTTGCCAAGGCGAGGTTGCCGCCGGCGGAATCACCACCGATAGCCAAGCGGTCGGGGTCTACCCCCCGGTCTACACCCTGCTCCCGCAGCCAGCGCATGACCGACACACAGCAGTCCAACGCAGCGGGAAACTTGTTTTCCGGGGCCAGAGGGTAGTCAATTGACAAAATACTGACGCCACTGGCCAGTGCCAGGCAGCGCAGCGTACGTTCATTGGTTTCGAGGTCGCCCACTACCCAGCCGCCCCCGTGAATAAACACCAGGCAAGGCATTGCCTGGTCGGTATCGATAGGGCGGTAGAGGCGCACGGGGACAATTCTTGCGCTGCAATCACAATTTATCGCAAAGTCCTCAACCTTGTGAATATCAGGGAGATCGAGGTTCCAGCCTGCCACATCTTCATTAAATCGCTGGCGCATCACTGCGGGGGATACGGAGCCCATTGGGCCTCGTTCCGCCATCGTCTCCAGCATCCGCTGCAGTAGTGGTTCTACCTGCGGGTCGATATACGGCTCCTTTTCAGTGCCACCGCTCACTGCTAGCCGGCCTCCCAATTTATAACGGTTTGCTCTTGCTCACCCAGACCAGTGATACCGCAACGCAATGTATCCCCTGCCTTTAGCCAGACCTGTGGGTTTTGTCCCAGACCGACTCCCGGGGGTGTTCCGGTAAAAACCAAATCACCCGGCAGCAAGCTCATATATTGGCTAATATAACTTATGATCTCGCTAACCTTGAACATCATGTCATGGGTGTTGGCATTCTGATAACGATGACCCTCGACCTCCAGCCAGAGGTCCAGATCATCAATAGCCGGCAGGTCCTCACCATTAACCAGCCAGGGACCAATTGGCGCAAAGCTGTCACAGCTCTTGCCTTTCACCCATTGACCGCTACCCTCCAGCTGAAATGCCCTTTCGCTCAGATCGTTGCCGAGACAAAAGCCGGCTATATGACTGCCTACCTGCTCTGGCTCCAGGTAACTTGCGCACTTACCAATAACTGCGACCAGTTCCACCTCCCAGTCTGTCTTGCAGCCATTTTTGGGAATGATAACGGGGTCTGTTGGGCCAGTGATTGCTCCGGGAGACTTGGTAAACAGCAGAGGCTGATCAGGCACTTCCATATTTGACTCAAGCGCATGATCGTAATAGTTCAGACCCACACACACTATTTTCCCTACACCTGTGACAGGTGGGCCCAAGCGCGGGGAACCTCGCACCAGCGGTAAATCGGCCAGACTTAGCTTATCCAGCCGGGATACTTCGCCAGATGCCATCGTCACTGCGGATATGTCGGAAATAACGTCAGACAAATCGCGAAGCAAGCCCTCTCCATCAATGGCCCCTGGCTTTTCAGCGCCAGGCACTCCAAAACGCACAAGCCTCATGGTAGTTCACCTATGCACTGGCAAGCAGCAATTAGTATGTGCATCGCCCACCCGATATATCAAAAGTCGCCCCGGTAGAAAAACTACAGTCTTCGGAACATAGCCAGACCACCAGGGCAGCGACTTCATCGGTTGCTACCACCCGCCCCATGGGAACTTTCGCCAGATTAGCCTGCATCTGCGCCTCCGAGAACTGTTTGAGGATATCGGTGTCCGCGGTAGCCGGGGTTATGCAGTTAACAAAAATACCGTCTCGAGCCAGCTCCTTGCCCAGGGATTTTGTCAGGCCAATCACCCCGGCCTTGGCGGCGCTGTAGGCTGACATTGTCGGGTTGCCCTCTTTCCCCGCCACCGAAGAAACATTTACCACGTGACCCGCCCCGGCTTCGCGCATTAGGGGAATCACGGCCCTGCAGACGTGGAAAACGCCCTGCAGATCAATATCTATCACCTCTGCCCAAGCCTCTACCGGGTATTCCCAGAGCGGAACACTGGGGCCTGCAATACCTGCATTATTGACCAAAATACTGACACTGCCATGCTGCTTCACCGTCTGTTCCAACGCCTTTTCCACCTGCGCGTAGTCGCAAATATCCACTTGGTGAGCACTGAGCTCTGCCGCTGGCAGGGCTGTGACAAGCTCCCGGATCGCTTCGCCGTCCCTATCCCAGACAGCAACTCGTGCGCCACCCTCCAGCAGGCGCTTGACGATCGCCAGGCCAATTCCCCTGGCACCACCTGTGATGATGGCGACCTGGCCGCTAAAGTTGTATTTAGGCATGATTTTAGTGTAGTAACTCCGTGCTAAGACCAAAATGGTCAGACCAATTACCCAATTATTAAGATATCGTGTAACAATAGTCAAGTTTGACGAGTTCCCGCAAGAGATTAACCAGGGCGCTTGAA
>JADFVW010000150.1 GCA_015222725.1 Pseudomonadota bacterium
AAAGTGGCGTCCCCTAGGGGGTTCGAACCCCTGTTACCGCCGTGAAAGGGCAGTGTCCTGGACCACTAGACGAAGGGGACGCATCGCCCCACTGGGGAGGCGCCGATATTGTACCGCAAAAATGTAAAAAGTCTTACCGGATTGACTGGCGCCTAGTACTTAAACACCGTATCGATCATAAAGCGGTCATAGGACAATGGCTCATCAAGATTGCCCTCCCCGGCCTCATTGTCGATAAACCAGGTGAAGCCAAGATTCCAGCGCTTGTTTAAGCCATAAGCGCCAATTAGCCTGTGCCCCTTGCCATCGGTACCACCACCGGCAAAATCAGAATCGCTCAGCAGTCCCAGTACGGCATCTTTCTCAAGGTCCTGGTACTGATAGGCCACTTGCCAGGTACCTCTGCCACTGGCCTTACCCAGTTTAGCTCCAACGATATAACCCGTGTCGAACTCGTCAGCGTCCTGGTTCTGGACAAAATCTGCAAACAGATTAAGGGGCATATCGAAAATACTCATACCCAGGTTGGCAAACACTTCGACTTCCTCGTAATCATACTTGTAAACACAAGTAGAGAGGTCATCGTGGTCACTACACTCAAAAGAGTTACCAAAAAAGTCATCATCATCGCCGTAAAATGAGGTTTTCCCTTTGGTGGGAATGTCGTAATAACCCAGGCCGGTTGTCAATGAAACCGAGCCCAGGTCAAACTTCACGCCGCCCTGTAAGCCCCAAGAAAACTGCTGGTTGTCTCTTTTACCGTCGCTCTCAAGCGTATTGCCGGCGAAGGTGACAAAGAAGTGATTGCTGGACCAACCGGCGCCGATGCCCTCGGGGTTATAATCGCTGTCCCAAAGCAAGGCACTTTTTTGTGGCTTGTAAAAGGAATTTTTCATTTTACCCGCCGTCAAGTAGATATTGTCCGTGGCATTCCACTTGAAGTAAGCCAGGTCCAGACGAACGTCTTTGGTGGATCCACCGCCACCCAGTGTCTGGTTGGTCGAAACAGGGTCATCGCCACCCGTCGCTATTCCCAGAGCCACCTCTGTGTTACTGGGTAGACTGGCTATAAGCGCGGCTCTAGCGCGAATTCTATTGCGCTCACGGTTATCCTTGCCCTCTACGTCGATCTCTTCGTAGCGATAGCGGAAGTCACCTTTTACCTTAATGCGCTCCGCCCATGAGCTGGCAGAATTACCCTGCACCACAGCCGCCAGTTCTGTCTGCGCAACGTCCAGTTCGGTCACCGTGGATTCACTGATCTCTCGTAAATTCGCGTTCTCTGCCTCCAGAGCATTCAGGCGCTGGGCCATCGCTGTAAAATCAGCCTTTAATTGCGCAAAGTCATCATCGCTGACCGAGGCCTGAACCTGGCCGCCCGCCAGGGCAACACTCGCCACAGCTACTGAAATCAATCGTTTCATATGTCCATCTCCAGATAGTAAAAAACCGCAAATCAATGGTGTGTGTCTTACACGAAGGCATATTATGAGAGAAATATGACAATTTTATGACTTTGAGAACTTTACCAAACATTTCGCTTTCACGGATCTATTGCAGAGGCCGGCTAGCGCGCTATTGATACGTTATACTGGCCAAACCGACAAGATTTCGAGTGAAAAACCACGTACCTTTAGCCCGAGTTGAGACCATGACGCACGCCAGTGATTCCTGCCATCGAAAGCGCGATAAAGTACTGGGCCTGCCGGAGCTTATCGCCATCGCACTGGGTGGAATGGTCGGTGGTGGCATCTTCACAGTACTTGGCATTTCTGTGTCAATGGTGGGCGTTTTCACGCCCGTTGCGATTATTCTTGGGGGTATTATTGCCACTCTGGCGGCTTATTCGTATATAAAACTAGGTGTTTACTATAAGGACGAGGGTGCCTCGTACTCGTTTTTCAAGAAAACATTTCCACATTCACCTTTTGCAGCGTCACTCATTGCCTGGTGGGTGATATTCGGCTATATAAGCACGCTGGCACTTTATGCATATACCTTCGCATCCTATGCTATCAGCAGTTTTCCATTCGCTGATATCGAGTGGCTGCGCAAACTGGTTGCCGGATTAGTAATATCAGGCTTCGCACTCGTTAACGTCTGGAGCGTTAAGGGTATGGGGAAAATAGAAGATTTAATGGTTTATACCAAATTATTTATTCTCGCCGTCATTTCAGTAGTTTTAATCAGCAACAGTGAAACTACTCTCCCCAGCCTTTTACTTGAGGATAGTGGCACCAGCGTAATGTCTATATTCATAGTCGCTTCAATCACTTTCGTTGCCTATGAGGGCTTCCAACTGGTTATCAATGCCGTGAACGAAATGGAAAGTCCTGATAAAAATATTCCGAGAGCCATATATTCAGCGCTATTTCTCGCCGTTTTAATCTACACCCTGATCTCGCTCGGAGCGATACTTGCAATTCCCTTTGAAGAGATAACCAAAAATAAAGAGTATGCCCTCGCCTCCGGCACAGAAGCCGTTATGGGGCACTGGGGTGTAAGCTTGATTATTCTAGGTGCGCTGCTGGCAACCAGCAGTGCAATCAGTGGAACTTTGTTCGGCGCGAGCAGACAAGTGGCTGTCATTGCCAAAGATGGCTATTTCCCCCGAATATTAGCCCGAAAAAAGAGAGGCATACCCGTTTTTGCAATTCTGGCGATGTCGGCTCTGGCGTTCCTGCTTGTACTGGCAGGTGGGCTGGAAGTGATTCTCGAGTTCGGCAGTATGACATTTTTGCTTGTATCACTGCTGATGTCCTACGCCAACTTCAAGATTCGGAAAAAGACCAACTCATCACTCACAATCACTGTTCTCTCGCTTATCGGGCTTCTACTTGGTGCCATACTCATTTCATACTATGAACTGACAACCCAGCCACAGCAGTTAGTATTCATCGTTGGCATGTATGTACTTCTCACGTTCGGCTCATGGGTCTATTCCAGAACCAAAACAGCCGGGCCAGCCTCTAGTGGCTCTCCTCTACCTGAGAAATGAGTTCTTCCAGCTCTACATGCCTGACATCCAGGCCACGCACCAAATAGACAACATGCTCCGCAATATTACTGGTGTGGTCCCCTACCCGCTCCAGGCTCTTTAGCGCCCACATTTCATTGAGCACTGAACCAATCACCCGGGGATCTTCCATCATAAAGGTGACAAGGCTGCGCATGGCGCTGCGGTATTCTTTGTCTACCGTCTTATCGGCCTTCACCACCTCTACCGCCAGCTCAACATCCAACCGGGCAAATGAATCCAGCGCCTTTTGCAACATCTCGACAACATAATTTCCAATATGCCGAATTTCCACATAATTACTTGGGGACTCGCCAGACTCGGATAAGCGGATAGCCTGGCGCGCAATTTTTGCCGCCTCATCGCCAATCCGTTCAAGGTCTGTCGTAATTTTCGTTACCGTGAGCACCAGGCGTAAATCACTGGCTGCGGGCTGGCGCCGCGCAAGAATGCGCGAACACTCTTCATCGATACTCACTTCCATCTGATTGACCGCATGATCTCGATCTATTACAGTTTCAGCCTCTCCGGTGTCCATTTTTATCAGACAATCCAGAGCGTGATTTACCTGTCGCTCTACATTGCCACCCATTTCGAGCAAACTGTTTTTGACACTCTCCAGCTCCGCATTGAACTGAGTCGAAATGTGCTGCTTATAGGTTTCCTGTTTAATCATGTCTATACTCACCCTAGCCGTATCTGCCTGTTATATAATCTTCTGTCTGCTTGCGCGCCGGATTAGTAAATAACTTATCGGTGCTATCAAACTCGATCATTTTCCCCATGTACATAAAGGCCGTCATGTCGGACACCCGGGCCGCCTGTTGCATGTTGTGTGTAACGATAATGATGGTATAACGCGTTTTGAGTTCGTTTATCAGTTCTTCAATTTTCAGTGTTGAGATGGGGTCCAGAGCAGATGCGGGTTCATCAAGCAGCAATACCTCCGGCTCCACTGCAATCGTACGGGCAATAACCAAGCGCTGCTGTTGCCCCCCCGACAAGCCAAGTGCACTGTCATCCAGTCGGTCTTTCACCTCATCCCACAGCGCCGCGGAATGCAGCGATTTCTCCACCACTTCATCCAGCACGCGCTTTTTGTTGATGCCCTGTATTCGCAGACCATAGGCGACATTTTCATAAATGGACTTGGGGAAAGGGTTTGGCTTCTGGAACACCATGCCGATTCGTCGGCGCAGGCCCGCCACATCGACATCGGGAGCATAGATATTCTCCTGCTCCAGTAAAATTTTACCCTCGATACGACAGCCATCCACCAGATCGTTCATGCGATTGAAGCAGCGTAATAAACTCGACTTTCCGCAACCGCTGGGGCCGATAAAGGCAGTGACACGTTTTTTCTGGATATTCAGGCTTATATCGTGCAGCGCCTGTACGTCTGCATTGTAGAAAAGCTGTAAGCCCTGCACTTGCAGGCAGTTTTCAGCGGCGTCATCGCTGTTCACGGGCGAGCGATTCAGAGCTGATATATCGATGGCATGATGTTGCATGACTGTTCTTTTGTTCCTCTGTCCTATAGCTGAAAGGGCGCTGTCATCAGTTATCTAATGACTTATAATGCTCGCGTAGTCGATTGCGCAACGCAACGGCGGTTAGATTCAGCAGTGCGATCAAACCGACCAGCAGTAAAGCTGTCGCGTATACAAGAGGCCTTGCCGCCTCTACATTCGGGCTCTGGAAACCCACATCATAAATGTGAAAGCCCAGATGCATAAACTTCTGATCCAGGTGAATAAAGGGGTAGTTGCCGTCCAGCGGCAGAGCGGGCGCCAGCTTTACAACGCCCACCAGCATAAGCGGCGCTACCTCACCGGCAGCCCTGGCCACAGCAAGTATCAGCCCGGTCATCATAGCAGGGCTCGCCATGGGCAACACAATTCGCCACAAAGTTTCAGCCCGGGTTGCACCCAGAGCAAGACTCCCCTCGCGCACGGCCCTGGGTATTCTTGCCAGGCCCTCCTCTGTCGCCACGATAACCACCGGTAGCGTTAACAGGGCCAGTGTCAGCGAAGCCCACATCAGGCCAGGCGTGCCGAAGGTGGGACTTGGCAATGCCGCCGGGAAAAATACCTGATCCAACTCTCCGCCAATAAAATAAACAAAGAACCCCAGACCAAACACCCCGTAAACAATGGATGGCACGCCGGCCAGGTTATTCACCGCTACACGTATTATCTGGGTGACAAATCCCTGCCTGGCATATTCGCGCAGATAGACTGCCGCTACTACTCCAAAGGGCGTAACAATAATAGACATCAGTAAAACCATCATCACAGTACCGAAGATAGCCGGGAAAACACCGCCCTCGGTATTTGCCTCCCTGGGCTCAGCGCTGAGAAACTCCCAGAGGCGCTCCAGATACATCGCCGACTTGTCAAAAATGTCCATGTCATTGGGTCTGTAGGCGCGTACCACCTTTGACAGAGGCAAGCTAACGCGCTGCCCATTTGCCAAATCAACGCTGTACTCGATGCCTTCCATACTGCCGTAGAGTACAGCGAGTTCTGCCTGTAACGTTTTGTACTGTGCATTTTGTTCACTGCGGGCCGAGAGCAATTCCTCCTGCAATTGTGGCGACATATCACCGTCCAGTTCGGCTTGCCGCTCGCGTAATCGCAGACGCTCCAGCGCGTGGTTAATATGCCCGATTTCAACGCGCTCCAAAGCATGGATTTCCTTGCGAATCGCCAGAGAGTTATCTATCTCTTGCTGAAAAATACGCCACGTTGCCTGGGCGTCCTCATTCAAGTCCGCCAACAGCTCACCGTTTCTGCTCACTGTACGCAAAAAACCGTATAAATTACCCCACTCAAGGCGTTCTACCAGGAGTACTTCCGGGGGATAACTGATATCTTCCAACTGCTCGTCGATAATCCACACAAAGTCGTTGCCCAGAAAATCCCTGTTCCCCTGCTTTAACAAGGTTCTGCCAAAAAACGGACCGTCGCCCTTCAAGGTAAAGCCTGCCTCGCGCAATTGCTGCCCTGAAACCTCAAGCTGCTCTACGGATTCGCCGATGAGAGACAGGCTGGACTCGGCAGAGTACAGCGTTCCCTGCAGTATGGCTGCCGGCCAGAAGTGGCCGAAGCCCCGCACCGCCAATAACCCTATCAGGCCAACGACGGCAATAAGGCTGATACTGACAGCTGCTGCATTAAACCAGATCATAGGTTCGCCACTGCGCAGCCAATGCAAGGGGCTCGCCGCAGTCTGCTTCGCCAGCCTTTGGGGTGAAGAATTTTTCATTACAGTGACCCGTACCGGGTGCGCAGGCGCTGCCGTATCAATTCTGCCGCGGTATTGACCACGAAGGTGAAGAGGAACAACACAAAAGCGGCAAGAAACAATATGCGGTAATGGCTGCTTGCAACCTCGGCCTCGGGTACTTCTACCGCAATATTTGCTGCCAGGGTGCGCATGCCTTCAAAAATATTGGCATCCATAATGGGTGTATTACCTGTCGCCATTAATACGATCATTGTCTCACCAACGGCCCTGCCCATGCCTATCATCAAGCCAGAAAAAATGCCTGGGCTCGCTGTGGGCAGTACTACGCCCACCAGGGTTTGCCATGGTGTAGCGCCCAACGCCAGGCTGCCATAACTCAGGTGTTTTGGTACCGAGAAGATCGCATCTTCAGAGATTGAAAAAATGGTTGGAATCACTGCCATTCCCATTGCGATACCGACTACCATGGCATTGCGCTGATCAAACGATATACCCAACTCATGGGTAATCCAGACACGCATATCACCGCCAAAGAACAGCAGTTCCAGAGAATCGTTCACGGCAAAGCACAAATAGCCCAGGGCGCAGATAACAGGTATTAACAAGGCGGGCTGCCAGCCCTCCGGTACCGCTGTGCGCACGCTAATGGGCAGCCGTGACCAGAGGAAAGCAAAGAGCAGAATACCAACAGGCATCACCATCATTACGGTGAAAACACCGGTTAGCTTGTCTTCGATAAAGGGCGCCAACCAAAGCCCCGCCAGAAAACCAAGAATAACCGTGGGCAGCGCTTCCATTAGCTCAATCAGTGGCTTTACCTTTCGCCGCAGCGCAGGCGCCATAAAATAGGCGGTGTATATCGCCCCACAGATAGCCAGTGGCGTGGCGATAAGCATGGCATAGAAAGCCGCCTTCAATGTGCCAAACGCCAGGGGTGTGAAGCTGAACTTCGGTTCGAAATCATTATCAGAGGCAGAGGACTGCCAGACATAGTCTGGCTGGTCATAACTTTCGTACCAGACCTTGTCCCACAGTGCAGTCCAGGAAATATCGGGGTGTTCGTTGTCAATATGCCACTGCTGCAATTTTAAGTTAGCGTCGCCTACCAACAATTTGTTAGCCCGTGGCGAAATCGCGGCAAAGGCAAAATTGTCACTCTCCAACAACTGTTTTTCCAATACTTTTCGGTGCGCTGTGCTGTGAAAAACCTGTAACAGCCCAGTGTCCGTAATTGCGATAAAACCTTTACGCCGATGCTCTGGAATCAACGTGCTGATTATATTCCCACCGGTGTCAAAACTTCTAATATGCTGAAGACGGTTGCCCTCCTCTACGCGCGCCATAAAGAACTGGGCGACATCGCCCTCAGATGAGGCGACCAGTAGGGAAATGCCCCCTAATAACAATGCGCTGCTGGTGAATGTGCCGCCTTGGCCCTGAAAGAGCTCCCCGCTGTCGGCGACAAGCTGCACGCCTGCCTCATTCTTATTGAGAAGATCGATCACCACATAACGACCGTTCTTACTGAGTCTGTAAAGCCAGCGCTGACTGAAGCCAATATGTATTGCCGCTGTATCGCCGGCCAGTGCGGGTATAAGCAAGCGCTGCGCAGAAAATTCCAGCTCGTCCGAAAGAAAATCGATCTCTTTGTTAAATCGTTTGACCACCAGTTCCCCGGATGGCAACACAGCCGAAACAAGCAGGGCCTCCTCGCCATCGCGAACAGCGATTTTTTTCAGCACCTGGCCATCGAAATTTAAGTCTGCTTCCTCGTACAGGGCCTCCAGGCGCGGTGTAATAAACCGCAGACCATCGGGATAGCTCAATTTATATTCATGTTTCAAAAGCTTGATAGTGCCATCTGTATACGCAAGCGCCAGCAATCGGCTATCACCGCCCTCACTGCCCAGGGACGAAATCGTCACGTCCTCTCGCCCTAGATCTGAGTGCTGGATAAGTTCACCATCGGCTATGGTGAAAAAACTCGCTCGCCAATTTTCATCGATAACAAAACCCACCTCTCCCTGTTCTTCCATTGCGGCATAAATAATACGGCCGCTGGCCGCAGGAAGCTGTAGTTGCTCGGCCTTTTCAATCTGAGCGCCGCTGAACAGAGGTAACACTTCGTACATCAAGTAGAAAAATATCAGAAGTATCGCCATTAACACGCTGGCGCCACCGGCGCTGATCGCAATCGTTGCAAAGCGGTCTTTGTAGCGACGCCAGGTAGGCATATACGCTGGAATATAAGTGCTTAGCGTGGGCAAGGTCTGCTTTCCGTGATAGTGGTTTGTATGTCTATCTGAAATAAACAAAGAGGCTTCTGCTTAGAGGCCTCTTTGTCAGCTGGGAATAAGAGCTTACAAAGACAGCTCAGCGCTCACCCGTGCAACGACTGAATCGGGCAGCGGGATGTAACCGTCCTTCTTCACCACCGCCTGGCCCTGCTTCGAGAAGATGAGCTTAATAAACTCCCGCTCCAGAGGTGCCAGTGCGGTGTTCGGCGCTTTATTAACGTAGATATACAGAAACCGGGACAGAGGGTATTTCCCGCTCACTGCATTTTCTGGCGTGGCCTGTACCACTTCGCCGCCCGGTTTTTTGCTCAGGGGAATGGCTCGCACACTGGCTGTTTTATAGCCAATGCCGGAATAACCAATACCGTTGATAGAGGTGGATACAGATTGCACAACCGATGCCGAACCCGGCTGCTCGTTCACTGTGTTTTTGTAGTCACCCTTACACAGCGCTTTACTCTTGAAATAGCCATAGGTACCCGATACGGAGTTGCGGCCAAATATCTGGATGTCCCGGGCCTGCCAGGCGCCCTGCAAGCCGAGTTGCCCCCAACGTGATAGATCTTCAGCGGCACCGCATTTACGTGTTGATGAGAACACCGCATCTACCTCAGCAATACTCATACCACTGACCGGGTTGTCTTTGTGGACGTACACGGCGAGGGCGTCAATGGCCACTGGAATGGCTGTGGGCTTGTAGCCGTGCCGGGTTTCGAAGGCCTCTATTTCCTTGTCCTTCATCTTACGGCTCATCGGGCCAAGGTTAGAGGTGGATTCAGTCAGGGCCGGGGGTGCCGTAGACGAGCCCGCTGCCTGTACTTGTATATTCACATTGGGATAGGCCCGCTTGAATTCCTCTGCCCACAGGGTCATAAGGTTTGCCAGTGTGTCTGAACCGACGCTGGAAAGATTACCCGACACGCCACTGGTGACCTGATATTCCTTGAGTTCGCTGTCTGCTGTCCAGCCAAGCTGAGCCGTACTTACAACCACCACGGCGGCGGTCTTTAAAATCGAGGAAAACTTCATAGTTACTCCAATTAGTCTATGTAGTCGATGTGCACACAGTAATTGGAAAATATGACAGATTAATGACAGATTAAGTCTCGGGTGAAAAAACCAGGATAAACTTACTTCCAAGCCCCACAACGCTCTCTATTCGCAGCTCGGCGTTGTGCCCTGCCGCGATATGTTTCACGATAGCAAGGCCCAGGCCGGTACCCCCGGTAGCAGAGGAACGACTGTCGTCCACCCGGTAAAATCGCTCTGTCAGTCGTGGTAAGTGGGACGCCTCAATGCCAACGCCCTGATCGATGACAGCCAGCAAATAGTCGTCACCTTCGCGCCTCCAACTGATACGCACTGGACTGCTTTCAGAGCTGTACTTCAGGGCATTTTGTACCAGGTTAGACACTGCGCTATACAGTTCACGATGCTCTCCACGCACTTTGTAGTCCGTTTCCAGATCAAGCTCTATATCTCTGGTGGGGTAAGCCTGCCTAATTTCTACCGCCAGCTCCTGCAACAGGCCCGCTACATCCACAAGCTGATCTTTTTCAGAAAATTCAAGATTTTCCAGACGTGAAAGCCACAGCAAATCTTTCAACAGGCTCTCCATTCGCTGGGCCTGTTGCTCCATTTGCTGTAGAGGTTTCCTGAATCGCACATCGATGGTGTCCTGTACTGCGAGCATAGTACCCAGATAGCCACTGATCACAGTAAGCGGTGTGCGTAGTTCATGAGACACATTGCCGACAAAGTCCCGGCGCATCTGCTCCAGGCGTATTATTTTTGTAACATCGCGAACAAACATCAGCCTGTCACCCGCTCCGAAACAGGAGGTATCAATGCGTAAATTCCGCTGGGGGACACTATTAACCTCCAGATGCAGCGGCTCAGAAAAATCAGCATCGAGAAAATACTGGTGGAACTCCGGCGCGCGCACCAGGTTTAGAATGCCCTGCCCCTTATCAGCTGGATAACGTAAACCCAGCAACGTTTCTGCGGCCTCATTGCTCCACTCAATGGCACCGTTTTTATCCAGCATGACGGCCCCGTCGCGCATCGAGGCAAGGGAGTCGTGCAGATAGTCCACGGTGGACTGCAGGCGGGTATGCGCCTCAAGGTTTCTGCGCTGGATACTGTAGATCTGGTCAAAAATATCGCCCCAGATGCCGACGCCTTCCGGTGCGTCCGTCTCCGGTGATCTGAGCCAGCCCTGTATTCGCCGCAGCTGTAACAACCAGTATAACTGCAGCGCCAGCAAGGTCAGGGCGACAAACAGTACCGCCTTGCCCATCATCCAACCCAGCAGCCCGGCAAACACCAGCAGCAACGCGATCCGGCGGGCCTCGCCCAGCCAGCTCACGGAGTTTTTCATGTCTTCCCTGGGGCTTCGCTGGAAAACAGATAGCCCATACCACGGACAGTTTGCACGATATCCCGATAATCCAGACCCGGTGTTTTGAGCGCCAGGCGCAGCCGCCTGATATGGACGTCGACGGTGCGCTCCTCGATGTATACATTCGCACCCCAAACCAGGTCCAGTAGCTGGGCCCGACTGTAAGCGCGATCGGTGTGGGACATAAAGAACTGCAGCAGCTTGAATTCCGTCGGCCCCATGGAAAGAATTTCACCACCCAGGGAAGCCCTGCCGCTGGCGGTATCGAGGACCAATTCAGCAAATTGCAATTGCTTATCGCCCTGCCCTGTCGGAGTCCTGCGCAGCAGGGCTTTTACCCTGGCGAGCAATTCCCGCGGGGCGAAAGGCTTGGTTACATAGTCATCCGCTCCCACATCCAGACCCTGGACTATATTATCCTCGGCGGTGCGGGCAGTAAGCATAATGACAGGTATGTCGCGCGTGGTGTCGTCTCGCTTCAGGCGTCTGAGCAGCTCTATTCCACTGCCACCGGGTAACATCCAGTCCAGCAGAACCAGGTCGGGCCGTTCGTCGACAACCAGAGTGTACGCATCGCGAATGTTATCCGCTTCCAGGCAGCAGTAATCCGCAAGTTCCAGGGCCAGCCGCAGCATGTCCCTAATAGCCGACTCATCATCGACGATGAGTACCGTGGACTGCGCCATGACTCAGCTATCGAAGAGCCGCATTGATATTTTTCAACAGGCGATTACCGGGGCACAAGTCATCTTCCGATAGCTCGTTCAGGGGGCGCTGGGAGGTTTGCATGACGTCGTGTAGTTCCTGAGAGTTTTTATCCAGGTAGATAAGACCGGTGAGGATATCACCCTTTATACGGTGCTCATCAAGTACACGCATAGCCGAGACACGATTGAAGGGGTCCAGGTGCTGCGACGTTTTGTGCAAGCGAATTACCGAGCCATCATGCATCGTTACTTCGTGGGTACTGCCGGCGGGATAACGGGTCTTGATTTCTTCCCGCATGGGAACAAAGTCCACCGTGCCTGTCGCCTCTGCGTGGTCACGGAAAAACTCGTAACTCTTGGTAGACTCCGGATTATTATTAAAGGTGACACAGGGTGAGATCACATCAATAATAGCAAACCCACGGTGAGTCATGGCTGCCTTAATCAGGGGAATCAGTTGTTCCTTATCACCGGAAAAACTGCGTGCCACGAAGGTAGCGCCAAGCTGTAGTGCCAGCCCGGCGAGGTCAATTCCGGCAAACAGATTGGGGTCGCCCTTTTTACTGACAGAGCCCTCGTCCGCAGTTGCCGAATCCTGGCCCTTGGTGAGACCATAACAGCCGTTATTCATGACGATATAAACCATGTTCAGATTGCGTCGTACCACATGGGCAAACTGCCCCATGCCTATAGAAGCGGTATCGCCATCGCCAGAAATCCCCAGGTACAGCAAGTCCCGGTTGGCCATCGCCGCACCTGTAACCACAGAGGGCATTCTGCCGTGAACGGAGTTAAAACCGTGGGATTTACCCAGGAAATAGGCAGGTGATTTGGAGGAGCAACCGATGCCGGACAATTTGGCAATTTTATGCGGCGGTATCGACAACTCGTGACAAGCCCTGATGATAGAGCCACTTATGGAATCATGACCGCAGCCCGCGCACAATGTGGAGAGCGACCCCTCGTAGTCGGCCTTGGTAAAGCCAAGCTCATTGACTGCCAGGTCCGGATGACGGAACTTTGGTTTTTGATAACTCATGCTTTATCTCCCGCGCCGCTTGCCACCTTTTCAGGGTACAGGGGCGTCACGTTGTTGCCAGGTAGTAACTGCAGTATCTGCTTACGAATATTTCGAGCACTGATGGGCGTACCGTCAAAACACAACACCGATTTGAGCTTGTCTGGCCCCAGTTCAAATTCTGCCATTAACAGTGTGCGCAACTGGGCATCCCTGTTCTGCTCAATGACAAATACCCGCTCGTGTTCATCAATAAAGTTTTCAACTTCCTTATTAAACGGAAATGCTCTCACACGCATGGCGTTCAGGTTCACGCCTTCATCCGCCAGATAATCAACGGCTTCCCTGGAGGACTCCTCGCTGGTGCCGAAATACAAAACTGCGGCATCGGCTTCTTTGCCGCAAAGTATTATTTCCGGGCCGGGCACATACTCTTTTATAGTCTCCCACTTGGCCATAAGGCGGTGCATGTTCTCCTCATACTCCTCACCTTTTTCCGTATAAACTGCCATTTCATTCCTGGAACTGCCGCGGGTGAAAAATGCGCCCTTCTCGGGGTGTGTGCCGGGATAGGTTCGGTAACAGATGGCATCGCCATCGACATCCAGATAACGGCCAAACTTTTCCATCTTGTCCAGCTCATCGGCACTCAACACCTTGCCGCGGTCGTATTCTTTGCTGTCATCCCACTCCAGTGGTTCAGACATATTGTCATTCATACCCAGGTCAAGGTCGGTCAAGAGTAAAATCGGGGTCTGCAGGCGGTCCGCCAGGTCAAATGACTGCGCGCCCATGTCGAAACACTCTTTCGGTGTAGAGGGGAAAAGCAGCACGTGCTTGGTATCACCGTGAGAGGCATAAGCCGCTGACAGAATGTCAGATTGCTGAGTACGTGTGGGCATGCCCGTTGACGGCCCCGCGCGTTGCACATCGAAAAGAACCGTGGGAATCTCAGCAAAGTAGGCGAGTCCCAGAAACTCACTCATCAAAGAGAGCCCCGGGCCACTGGTGGCGGTAAAAGATCGTGCGCCGTTCCAACTGGCCCCTATTACCATACCTATTGCGGAAAGCTCATCTTCTGCCTGTACAATGGCGTAATTCTTGCGACCAGTACCAGGGTCAATTCGCACGCGCTTCGCGTACTTTTCAAAGGCATCTACCACAGAAGTGGAAGGTGTAATGGGATACCAGGCAACGACCGATGCACCGCCATAGAGGGCACCCAGACCCAACGCAGTATTGCCATCGATCAGAATTTTATCGCCTACCTTGTCCGACTTCTGTACCCGGATGCCAATGGGGCAGTCGAAATTCTCCTTGGCGTACTTGTGACCCAATTCCAACGCGTGGATATTGGGCAATATCAGCTTTTCCTTGCCCTTGAACTGATCGGCCACCAACGCGGTGAGGACGGCAAAGTCGATATCCAGCAAGGCTGCCAGAGCCCCTACATAAATGACATTTTTAAATAATTGACGCTGGCGAGGATCCTTGTACTGCTCGTTGCAAATTCGGGTGAGCGGCAGCCCCATCATGGTGACGTCGTTTCGAATCAGGCGAAGATCAAGCGGCTTGGTGTTGTCGTATATAAAATATCCACCGGGCTCTATCTCCTTAATATCCTGGGCCATACTCTGTGGGTTCACCGACAGTACAATGTCGACACCGCCACGGCGCCCCAGATAACCTTTTTCACTCACCCGCACTTCATACCATGTTGGCAGGCCCTGAATATTCGATGGGAATATATTCTTTGGGCAGACTGGCAAGCCCATCCGAAACAGGGCCTTGGCGAACAATTTGTTCGCACTGGCCGAACCAGTTCCATTTACATTGGCAAACTTGATGACAAAGTCATTTACCGACTGCAGAGACTTCACTCGCGCTGTCATGCTTCCTGCCCCGCTTTCGCTACGTTGTACATAAATTGCTGCATATCCCAGGCCGCCGTTGGGCAGCGCTCGGCACATAATCCACAGTGTAAACAGACATCTTCATCTTTCACCATTACCCTCTTGGTGGGTAATATCCGGGACACATAAAGATCCTGGTCGAGGTTTTTCGCCGGGGCAGACAAGTGCTCACGCAGCGTCCCCACCCTGCCATTGGCGGTGAAGGTAATGCAGTCTGTGGGGCAGATATCCACGCAGGCATCACACTCGATACAGCGCGCCTCTTCAAAGACCGTCTGCACATCGCAGTTCAGGCAGCGCTCCGCCTCTTTATAGCCGGTGTCTTCATCGAAACCCAGTTCAACCTCCACCAGTCTATCTTTAAGGGTTTCCTCCAGCGGTGCCAGTGGCACGATGTAACGCTTGTCATCTGCCACGGCATTGTCGTATATCCACTCGTGCACGCCCATTTTCTGGCTCACCAGATTGGTAAAGGGCGGGGGCCTGTCATCGACAGACTTGCCGTTGCAGAAATGATCAATAGATACGGCAGCCTGGTGCCCGTGGGCCACAGCCGTAATAATATTCTCAGGACCGAAAGCGGCATCACCACCAAAGAAAACCTTTTTGTTGGTGGACTGGAAAGTAACCTTGTCGACCTTTGGCATATCCCATCGGCCAAAATCTACACCGATGTCACGCTCTATCCAGGGAAAGGCATTGTCTTGCCCGATGGCCATTAAGACCACATCGGCCTCCATAAACACCCAGCCTTCACCTGTGGGAATCAGGCTGCGCTTGCCCTTCTCGTCATACTCTGCGGTGACCTTTTCGAACTTCATGCCAATGAGTTTGCCATCCTCAACCACGTATTCCTTGGGCACGTGGTTATCGAAAATAGGAATGCCCTCGTGCATGGCATCTTCTTTTTCCCAGGGTGAGGCTTTCATATCTTCGAAGGGGCTGCGAACCACCACACGAACATCTTCGCCACCCATACGACGTGAGGTTCTGCAGCAGTCCATGGCGGTGTTACCGCCGCCCAGCACCAATACCTTTTTGGAGATTGCGTCTGTATGTTCAAAGGCCACACTGGCCAGCCAGTCAATACCGAGATGAACCTGGTCACCCGCCTCCTTCAGACCGGGTAGATCCAGCCCCCTGCCCCGAGGTGCGCCGGTACCGACAAAAACGGCGTCATAGTCCTTGTCCAGGATTTCTTTCAGGCTTTCAACTTCGGTGTCAAAGGTTACGGTGAGGCCCATATCGAGAATTAACTCGACCTCTTCGTTTAATACACCGGCGGGCAAACGGAAAGAGGGAATCTGGCTGCGCATCATGCCGCCACCGGCAAATTGGTTGTCGTAGATGTCGATACTGTAGCCCAGCGGTGCAAGATCTCTCGCCACCGTGAGCGACGCGGGGCCGGCACCGATAAGTGCGATTCGCTTGCCATTTTTCTTCGCGGGTATTTTCGGCAAAAAGGCCGTGATATCACCTTTATTATCAGCTGCTACGCGCTTGAGTCGGCAGATGGCCACCGGCTCCTCTTCGACCCGGACCCGCCTGCAGGCCGGTTCGCAGGGTCGGTCGCAGGTGCGCCCAAGAATGCCGGGAAACACATTGGACTGCCAGTTAACCATGTAGGCATCGGTATAGCGCTCCGCTGCGATCAGCCGGATGTACTCGGGCACCGGCGTGTGTGCCGGACAGGCGTACTGACAATCGACGACTTTATGGAAGTACTCGGGGTTTTTTATATCAGTTGGTTTCACAGTGCAGTTCCATTACTTTAGTGAAAATAGTTTCAGTATAATTGTGGCATAAACAGATATGCATTTCATCCGCTCTAAAGTAAAGGAATGCATAAATAGCAGGAAAAAGTTCTCTAAAATAGCCCGAAAAACCAACCATCATCTTTCAGCTCATCCTCACAGGCCAGCAATTGCTCCCTGTAGAAAGCGGCTTTTCGCTCGACCTTATGGGCGACGTCCACCAGCCACTGTTTCTTTCTGTAAGTACCGCGATTATAGCCACCGTGCCCCTCGTGATAGGCCAGGTACAATCTATTTGCATCGGTCTTTGCAATACCGCTACGCTTGTTGGACTGGTGGTTGTACCAGCCGATAAAGTCGATAGCGTCCCCGAAATCGTCCCGGTCGGCACCGTAACGCCCGGCGCTGCGCTTATAACCATCCCAGGTGGAATCCAGCGCCTGACTGTAACCGTAGGCGTTTGACGGCCGCGACCCTGGAATAAAGCCGAATATCTTTTTGCGCGGCGGTTTCGCTGTTGCACGAAATTTCGACTCCTGGTGCATCATGGCCATCATGACGGAAATGGGGCTTCCCCACTCCTTGCGTGCATTCGCCGCATCGTCATACCAGCCACTTTTTTCCTGAAAAATATCGCAGATATCATTCACATTGGATGGAGGAGAAGTGGTGCAACCCGCTGTAAACAATAGCAGCACAATTACCAGCCCGACCCTGCGCTTTGTTTCTATACTCATTCGATAGCCCCCAAAGTTCGCAACAGCGCAAGAAACTGCTCCTCGTCGATGACCTCTACACCAAGATCCTCGGCCTTGGATAGTTTGGAGCCTGCACCCGGGCCGGCGACCACGCAATGGGTGCGCTGGGACACGCTACCCGCCACCTTCGCCCCCAGATTTTGCAAGTGAGCTTTAGCTTCATTGCGACCCAGGGCCTCAAGTTTGCCCGTTACCACCCAGGTTTCGCCGTGCAGGGGCTGCGCAGTGGCGGGTGTTACTTCCAGGTCATTCCAATGCACACCCGCAGAACGCAGTGCCGCCACCACCGCCATACTGGTTGCAGAATCGAAGAACTGTAAAAGGTGGTCGGCTACAATCGGCCCCACATCTTCCACTTCCAACAATTGCTGTTCCGAGGCCTGAGCCAGGTTCTCCCAGCTGCCAAAATGCCTGGCCAGACTCAGCGCCGTGGCCTCGCCGACTTCGCGTATTCCCAGGGAAAAAATAAAGCGGGGAAGCGTGGTCTCCTTGCTTCGCTCCAGAGCGGCCTGCAGATTATCAAAAGATTTTTGCGCCATGCGCTCCAGCGCCAGTACTTGCTCGGCTTCCATACTGTATAAAGACGCCACATTTTCTACCAGACCTTCATCGACTAACTGGTCTACCAGTTTTGCGCCCAGGCCATCCACATCCATCGCACGGCGGGAGACAAAATGCTTGATCGCTGCCTTTTGCTGGGCGGCACACACCAATCCACCCATACAGCGCAGTGTGGCTTCATCCTCTTCCCGCTCCACCGCAGAACCGCATATGGGACACTGCGTTGGAAAGACTATTGGATGGCTAATTTGAGGGCGCTTGTCCAGTATCACCGACACAACCTGGGGTATGACATCGCCAGCCCGACGCACAATAACTGTATCGTCAATCTGCAGGCCGAGTCGGGAAATTTCATCGCTATTGTGCAGTGTCGCGTTGCTGACTGTTACACCGCCGACAAAGACGGGCGCCAGTCGTGCAACAGGTGTAATTGCACCCGTGCGCCCTACCTGGAACTCGACATCCAGCACACGGGTCATCTCCTCCTGTGCGGGAAACTTTCTCGCAATAGCCCAGCGCGGGGCTCGCGAGACAAAACCCAGGCGTTTTTGCAGCGCCAGAACATTGACTTTAAAAACGATGCCGTCGATGTCATAGGGAAGTTCATCGCGGCGCCGCGCAAGAGCCTCATAATAGTCATCACAGGCGTCTATGCCGCTTACAACAGCTGACTCTGCGTTAATACGCAGGCCCCAGGCCTGCAGCAAGGCCAGTACCTGGGAGTGCTTTTGGGGCAGGTCGCCCCCCTCAACCAGGCCTACGCTATAGCAGCACATCTCAAGTTGCCGGCTGGCCGTGATCTGCGAGTCCAGTTGACGCAAACTACCCGCAGCTGCATTACGAGGATTTACAAATGTTTTCTCTCCCCGCTCCCTGGCCTGAGTGTTCAGTCGATCAAAACCGGCCTTGGGCAAGTAAATTTCACCACGAACTTCCAGCACCCTGGGGTAACCCTCACCCCGCAGGCGCAGCGGAATAGACGCGATAGTACGCACATTCTGGGTAATATTTTCACCGGTACGACCATCACCGCGGGTCGCCCCACGCTCAAGAATCCCATCGCGGTAAAGCAGGCTGACAGCGATGCCATCGAGTTTGGGCTCACAGGCAAACTCCAGTGTTTCCTCGGTACCGCCCAGCCTATCCAGCAGGCGCCGATTGAACGCCGCCATTTCCTGCCCGTCAAAGGCATTATCAAGAGACAGCATGGGTACTTCGTGGCTTACCTGTTCAAAGTGTTGCAGCGGGCTCGCCCCGACACGCTGGGTAGGTGAGTCAGCGCGTAGTAGCTCGGGGTGTGCAGATTCCAGCTGCTGCAAGCGTCGCATGCAGCGATCGTACTCGGCATCGGGGACGGAGGGGTCATCCAGTACGTAATACTGGTAATTATAGTTTTCGAGTTGCTCGCGCAGTGATTCTACTTCCCGCGCGATGTCCGTGGCAGTCATAATGCCGTGCTCTAGCGCTCGGCCTGTGTCAGCATCCTGCGCTCAAGGTCACGTATTTTCTGCCGGGAGTGTTCCAGAGTTTGGCTGGTCATAGCGCTGCGGCTTTCATCCAGAACATCGCCCTCAAGATTTCGCGCCACGGCCTGGGCCGTCTCAAACATATAGTCGAAGGCCTGCATCATGTCTTCCGGGCCGGGTAGTGTCAGGAAGAAGACCAGCCCCGGCGTGTTCATGTCGGCCATATCATCGAGGTCAAATACGCCGGGTTGCATCATATTTGCCACACTGAACTGTATAGACCCCAGACCGGCTTCATGCTCGTAGCGATGGAAAAAACTCATATCACCAAATCGCAAGTCGCAGGCCAGTAATATATGCAGAATATCTCCGCCGTTAAAGCCCGCCGGACTGCGCGCGACAACGTTTAGCATAAAAACTTCAGGGTCCAGTTGCCGGGGCAGGCGCGGTTCTTCGAGAGTGCTTTGAGCGGGCTTCTCCTGAGAGCCTATATCCTGCGTATCCAGGCTATCCAACCAATCGATGTTTTCTGGCTCCTGGCCAGCGCTCATGGACACCAACTCTACCTCTTCTGGCTCCGCAGGCGATGAGCCGGGTTCGGCCTGCTGTTCGGTGATATCCTCAACTGACTCATCAAGCTGCGCCTGGGCAGCGCTCATGGTGTCAGAGCGGCCAACAACCCGCGCGCCGCCATTGGGCAGTTCTTTCAGCCAGGCCAGATCTACTTCGCGGGCCGAGTCTCGCTCATCGGGGTCGGCAAGTTTGAGCCGCACGGACGCGTTTCGCTCCTTGCGCACTCGCCTGTAAGCATCCAGCAGCACTGCAAATATCAGCAGTACACCGGCAACAACCATCCAGTCTCTAATTGTTAACTGTGCTAATTCCATCACTACGACCGATTACCCTCACCTTATATTGCAGCCAGCTCCGCCGCTTCCTCTACATCAACCGTAACCAACCTGGAAACCCCGGGCTCATTCATGGTAACGCCCACGAGTTGGTCAGCCATTTCCATGGTGATTTTGTTGTGGGTGATAAATATAAACTGCACCCGGTCGGACATCTCCTTAACCAGTCTCGCGTAGCGACCGACGTTGGCATCGTCCAGTGGCGCGTCAACCTCATCCAGCATACAAAACGGTGCCGGATTTAACTCAAAGATCGAGAACACCAGGGCAATGGCAGTCAGGGCTTTCTCGCCACCCGACAGCAAATGGATTGTGCTGTTTTTCTTACCCGGAGGGCGCGCCATAATGGTAATTCCGGTGTCCAGCAAGTCGTCACCGGTCATCTCCAGATAGGCACTTCCGCCGCCAAACACACGCGGAAACAAATCCTGCAGGCCACTGTTTACTTTATCGAATGTCTCCCGGAAACGGCTTCGAGTCTCTTTGTCAATTTTGCGAATCGCTGACTCCAGCGTTTCGAGCGCAGATTCCAGGTCTTCACTTTGGACATCGAGATAGTTTTTACGTTCCGACTGCAGGGTATATTCGTCGATGGCCGCCAGGTTAATCGGGCCAAGCCGCGAAATTCGATTCGCGACCCGCTCAAGCTTAAGCTGCCACTCACTTTCAGTGGCGTCTTCCGGTAGGCCCTGTAAGACTTCGTCCAACTGGTGCTCGCTTTCCTTTAACTGCAGGTCGACATTTTCACGCTGCACCTGCAGACCCTGGTTGTCGAGGCGTTCTTTCTCGAGCTCGCCGCGCACAGCCTGGGCCCGGTGCTCAATTGCCGCACGACGCTGCTCTGCTTCGCGAAGCTTGTGCTCGACTTCGGCCACCAGCTCACGCTTTTCGCTTAACTCGCCCTCTGCTAGCAGGCGCTGCTCCAACTGCTCTTCCAGTTCAAGTTGCAGGCCATCGATGGGATTCTCGTTATCGTTCAGGGTTTCCAGCAGGGCGTCTCGACGCTCCGTCAACTGGGAGACCTGATTGGCGGTGCGATCTATAGACTCGTGCATGGCGTTCAATTGTGTCTGCAGCGATTGATAACGCATGGCGAGCTGGTGCGAGGCATCCTTATCGTGGCGCGCCTTCTGTCGCGAGCTGTCGAGTGTATTTCTCGTTTGATCTCGCTGAGAGAGTAAAGTCTCGCGCTGCTGCGAGTCTGCTTCCATGCGCTCAATAGCAGCGGAGAGAATCTGCCGCGCCTCCGCAAGGGACTCCTGCTCATGCCGAAATTGCGCACGGGATTCATCTATTTCCGTGTTGACCCGCTCCCTTCTAGCGGTTATTTGTTCCAGTTTAGCCTGATGCGCCGACAGATCTGCACTGATTTGGGCATGTTGGCGTGTGGCCGACTGTAACTCTCTCTGACTGTCTTGACCCTGCTCTTCAAGTTTACGTTGAAGCTCCTCGTTCTCTTGCACTTGCTGGCAGAGCTGCTCCGCTGTCTGCTCCTGGGCAGCCAGGCTTACAGCCAACTCTTCCAGGTCCTGTTTGCGCTGAATGGCACCGCCGCGATCATCACCGAGGCGCGTCACTCGCAGCCAGTTTGCGCCCAGCCACACGCCCTCCGGTGTGATGACTGATTCGTGCAGCGCCAGGGACGAGCGCAACTGCATGGCCTGGGCCAAATCGCTGGCTACCCGCACACCGGCAAGCAGGCCGCCGGCCATTCCTACGCTGCTAAGCTTCGATGCCAGTGTATCGCTGGCAACAGCGCCTCCACCGGGCAGGGCTTCTACCAACGCCAGCTGCCCCTGCTCCAGGGTATCCAGCATGTGGCCAAGCTCACCAATATTATCCACGCACACGGCCTGCAGGTAATCCCCCAGCACCGTCTCGACCGCCAACTGCCAGCCATCCTCTACATTCATTTGTTCCAGCAGGCGTGGTTTATCGGCGACCTGGCTGGACTCCAGCCAGTCCGAAACGCCGCCGCTACTATCGTCCATGGCCGCTTGTTGTAACGCCTCCAACGACGCCTGCCTGCCGTGCAACTGCTGTACGTTGGAGCGCACTTTATTCAGTTCGGCTGCAAGCGAGCTACCCTGTTCCCTGCCACTGACCAGTTGCTCGGCGACAGATTCACCCTGGGACTCGTACTCGGCCATGGTCAGCTCTATCTCAGCCGCCTGCTCGCCCAACTGCGCTATTTCGATATCTGCAGGCTCTGTGGCCAGACTCTGTTTCTCTTCTTCGAGTTGCCGGGTTCTGACTTGTATGCGCTGCAGCGCCTGCTCCAGGTGCTGAATGCGCGATTGCTGCACCTCTGCCTGCTGCCGCGGTTCAGCTGCATGCTGATTGAATTCATCCCACTGCTGCTGCCAGGTGTTCATCGCGTGTTCCGCATTGGACAGCGCTTCACTGGACTCCAGCTCTACTTCCTTCAATAGCTCCAACTCGGGGCTCAACTCTAAAACTTCGCCTTCCCAGCTTTCCAATTTGCCACTGTCGACACCCAGGTGCTCTTCCGCCTGGGACAAATTCTCCCGGGTCCCGGCAAGGTCTGCATTCAACTGCCGACCACGCTCCTGTTGGTGCTTGATGGTTTGTTCGATACGGGTCACTTCCGAGCCCAGGCTGTAGTAAGTTGCCTGAGCCTTGTTGAACGCGTCGGTGCGGTCGCCATGCTCAACTCGATGCCGCTCTATCGCAGTTTCAACACTCTGGTGTTCAGCGTGGACACTTTCCAGCTTGACCTCCGCTTCCCCAACAGCCCGGGTGATGGCAGTGATTTTCTCGTCCAGTGCACGGCACTGCTGAGCGAGCAGCTGCGCCTTGAGTTCGCGCTCCTCTTCCTTAAACTGGCTATATTTCTCCGCCGATTGAGCCTGGCGCTGCAGGTGCTGCAGCTGCCGTTCAAGCTCATCGCGTATGTCGATTAAGCGCTCCAGGTTTTCCCGGGTTCTGCGCATACGACTTTCGGTTTCCTTGCGGCGCTCTTTGTATTTCGAAATACCGGCGGCTTCCTCGATAAAAATCCGCAACTCTTCCGGCTTGGATTCGATAAGCCGGGTGATCATGCCCTGCTCGATGATGGCGTAGCTGCGCGGCCCCAGACCGGTTCCCAGAAAGATATCGGTAATATCGCGCCGGCGGCACCGGGTGCGATTGAGGTAGTACTCGGATTGCCCCTCACGACTGACCAGGCGCTTGATTGATATTTCGGCATAGCTGGCATACTCGCCGCCGACTTTGCCATCGGTGTTGTCAAACAACAACTCGATAGAAGCCTGCCCCACAGGTTGCCGGTTAACCGAGCCATTGAAAATGACGTCGGTCATGGATTCGCCACGCAAATTCTTGGCGGAACTTTCGCCCATAACCCAGCGCACAGCATCAATAATATTGGACTTGCCGCAGCCATTCGGGCCGACAACAGCGCACATACTGCTAGGGAAATTAACCGATGTGGGATCGACGAAAGACTTGAAACCTGCCAGCTTGATAGATTTTAGTCGCATATAACTTTAAATACTTTATATAAGTTATTGTTTATTATCATATTATTCCGATTATTATCTGTTCTATACTAGTCGTTCACCGAAAGCCGGAACACAAGATGTAGTGTATAGCGTTTATTCGAACAACACTATGCCTGTGGTGGATATTCGCTGAGAAATGCTAAATTTCGTGTCGTATTAGACATTGGATACTTAAACCCGTAGCTCGAACCGTAACAGGGTCTGCTGGACGCGCTCCCATGGATGGGCTTGATGCGTGTTCTGAAAAGGCCTCAGGCACACCGCTCGCGACTCGCACCAAATCAACCTACTCTACAGCTCGAAGCACAATCTCAAGAGGCTCAGCATCCAGCGAAGGTGCTAGCGGCCCGGCGTTACCCAGCCAGGTAGCGTTCGCCGCCCCAGGTCTGCCATCCGGCGACACCTGCACGACGACGACAATGGATTCAGTCTGGGACAACTTCTGCCCCGCCATGGACGTGCTGTCATCCAGACGCAGTATCGCTGGCAAGTCCGCCCCCTGCAGTCTCTGCACGGCAATAGGCATGCGGCTGTCAGAGTTTGCGCCACGGGCGAGGATGAACACGGTACTTGAAGCTGGGATCGACGCATCGGGCGGTAAACTGACGCGAACCGTGACGCCGGCTGTGACTTCGGCCTGGGGTTGTGGCTTAGCCACTGGCGGAGCACTGTCCCCCAGCTTCTCTCTGGCGCGCTCGACAATGCCGGCGATCATAAGCGCAGCTTCCGAGCCCTCGGGCTCCATCTCGATCAGGCGCTCCCAGTATTCAATGGCGGCGCGGTACTGGCCCTGTTCAAAGGCGGCCATTCCCAGCAAGCCCAGTGCGGTGCGCTGGTGTGGGTTTATCGCAAGCGACTGCTCGGCCAGCATTTGTGCGTTGTCACCCAGCGTCCGGTTGCTAGCCAGATACTCCGACTGGGCCGCGTACGCCAGAATCTGGTCATCACCCGGGGCATCCATCGCCAGGGCAGAATAGGTGTCGGCAGCCCGACGATAATCCTCCTGGCCCATGTAGAAACGGCCCAACATGGCGCGATAATGCAGATTTTCCGGCCTCTGCTGGGAGCGTAGCTCTATAGCCAGCATGAGGTCCTGCATCTGTTCCGGCGTAGTCTGTTCGTCTATCGCCTTGAGTTGCTTGCTTATCTGCACATCGGGGGCCGAGCCCAACTGGTAATACAGTGCACTGGATGCGATAGCCACCAGTGGCAGGAGAATCCAGCGGGGAAATGATTTCTGCCCGGGGTTTGGCGAGTTCTCCCCAGCCGACTCAGCGGGTAAATCCTCGAGCAGACGCAGCTTCATGTCTTCAAGCAGCTCCGCGTTGCCCTCCCGGGCCAGCTCAGCTTGTCGCAGCCGATACCATTCCAGATTCAATTCACCGCGCTCGCTCTCCTCATGTTGTTGCCTGCGATCGGGCAATAAGTAGAACAAGCCGCTGAACAAGATCAGTCCTGCACAGACCAGGGTAAAAGTGATCAAGTGTCGTTCTCCAGCAGTTTATCCAACTGACGCTGTTCTTCGGCGCTAATGCCTCCGGCAGCCTCCTCTTTTCGAGAGCCGCGCAGCACACTGAATAAGATAATTATTGCCCCCAACAAAAGTGCTACCGGCATCAACCACAACATTAAAGTCACACCGCTAAAGCGGGGTTTATAGCGTACAAATTCGCCGTAACGGGAGACCATATAATCGAGAATTTCCTCGTCGCTGGCGCCCGCCTCTAACTGCTTGTATAAGAGCTTTCTGAGATCCTGCGCAATGGGTGCGTTGGAGTCGGCAATATTCTGGTTCTGGCATTTGGGACATCGCAGTTCGACACTGAGCTGTCTATACCGTTGCTCCAGTGAGCTGCTGCTGAACTCATAGGTTTCTATAACCGCATAAGAAACATTGGCGCAAGACAGCAGCAACAGTGTGCACAATATGCTGCGGATAGAGTGTGCAATACCCCTCGAATTTATCACTGGGACGCAGCCTCGTTAAGTAATTCCTGATACAGCGGCTGTAATATACCCCGCCAGATGCGTTCGTTGACTACACCCACGTGGCGGTAGCGAATAATACCCTGTGCGTCCACGAGATATGTCTCTGGCGCACCAAATACACCCAGGTCCAATCCCAGGGTGCCCTCTACATCCTCAATACTGAGTCTGTATGGATCACCCAATTGGTCCAGCCACTGCATTGCCGCCGCGGATTCATCCTTGTAATTAACTCCGTAAATAGGAATGCCTCTGTCTGCCAGCATCTGCAAATAGGGGTGCTCCACGCGACAGGAGATACACCAGGTGGCCCACACATTGAAGAAGGAAACCTCACCCACCACATCCATGCGCTGAACCAGGCTATTTTTCCCCAGAACAGGCAGCTGGAATTCAGGTAGCGGCTGGTCGATAAGTGCCGAGGGCATCTCTCTGGGGTCCAACTGTAAACCGCGTATTAAAAAACCGGCAAGCACGACAAAAAGAAACAGGGGAACAAACAGTTTTAACCTAGACACTGCCGGCCTCAACTCCTGTGAGTGACACTTTTTCTGTTGCCTTCGCAGCGCGACTGAGCTGCCGGCGATAACGTTTGTCAGCCACAGTGAGGAAACCCCCGATGGCCATAAAAATAGCACCCAGCCAAATCCATCGCACCATGGGTTTGTAATGCAGGCGCATTGCCCAGGCACCCTCATTGCCTACAGGATCTCCCATGGCAACATATAGATCCCGGAATAAACCGGCGTCTATAGCCGCCTCTGTCATAACAGTGCCCTGGGCCAGGTAGCGGCGCTTTTGCGGCTTCATGGTCGCAACAATCTGGCCCTCCCTGCGCACCACAACACGGCCTTCATCTGCTACAAAATTGGGGCCGCGCACAGGTACCCGGCCCACGAATTGAAACTCGTAGCCAGCGAGAACTTCCCGATCACCCGGGCTCATTTTCAAGTCGTGTTCGACACTGTACTGGCTGGCGATAACCACGCCCAATATAGACACGGCAAACCCGGTATGGGCAATAAACATACCCCAGTAACTGGGTGTTAAGCGCCTAACACCTTTGGGGAAATTGGCGGCGCCACCGATTCGAAACCACAAGTCCTTGCACAAACCAATAAAAAGCCAGCTGGCCAGCACTACCGCGATGGCCACCCAAATATTGTATTCTGCGTCGAGTAACACCGGCAGGCTTAAACCACAGAGCAGCGCTACGATGGTAGGCACTAACAGTTCTGCCTGCCAGCGGGCTGCTGTGTCCCGCTTCCAGCGCGAGATTGCACCCACACCCATAAAGGGCACCAAAATAGCCATAAGCGGGACAAAGACCGCATTAAAGTATGGCGGACCCACCGAATACTTTCCCATTCCCAGGGCATCCATCAACAGCGGAAACAGTGTCCCAAACAATACGGTCAATGCAGCGACAAGGAAGACGATATTGTTAACCAATAGCAGCGATTCACGCGACAACCATGCAAAAACCACCCGGGAACTGACCGCCGGAGCGCGGAAGGCATACAAAGTTAGCGAGCCGCCCACAACAATGAAAAGAAACACTAAAATAAATAATCCGCGAGCCGGGTCGGTGGCGAAAGCGTGCACCGACGTCAAAACACCGGAGCGCACCAGGAATGTGCCCAGCAGGCTGAGAGAAAAGGCAAAAATTGCCAGCAAAACCGTCCAGCTCTTGAATACGCCCCGCTTCTCGGTAGCAGCGAGCGAGTGAATTAATGCTGTGCCGACAAGCCAGGGCAAAAATGAGGCATTCTCGACCGGATCCCAGAACCACCAGCCGCCCCAGCCAAGTTCGTAATAGGCCCACCAACTGCCCAGCATAATACCCAGACCGAGAAAGGCCCAGGCAACATTTGTCCAGGGACGTGACCAGCGTGCCCAGGCGGCATCCAGCTTGCCGCTGATCAGGGCGGCAATGGCAAAACTGAACGCGACGGACAGACCGACATAACCCATGTAGAGCATGGGCGGGTGTACCGCCAGTCCAAAATCCTGCAGCAGGGGGTTCAGGTCACCGCCTTCCAGCGGCACAGGAAACGTACGGTCGAACGGGTTGGAGGTGAACAGCAGGAACGACAGGAAACCGATGCTGACCATGCCCA
>JADFVW010000151.1 GCA_015222725.1 Pseudomonadota bacterium
CTGGTACGCCGGGCCAGTGAGGGAGAAGTAATCGAGCCCGAGGCCTATCCTTTCGAAGGACAGTGGCTGACTTCCCACGCCTTCCTGGTCACTCACCCCCGCATAGAGGAGCGCAAAGCGGTCATTATTGTCACCATTGACAACAAGTTAGTGGTGGAAGAACTCAAGGCGCTAGACTCCTCGCTGGGCCGGTCGGTGATGCAGCAGACACATATTAGCTCTACCGGCGTAAAGAAAGTTGTTGATGTAGCTGACGCAGGAAGCGCTGCTGCAAGCGCGTTTACCCGCTTTCACTCCATCCCCAACACTCCGTGGAAAATATCATTCACCCCATCTGACAAGCTGCTCGGGATACTTGAGCTCGATCGCCTGCCAGTTATGGCGATATTGGGCCTGCTCATTCTCGCAAGCCTGGCCAGTTTTACCATTGTCCTGGTACTGCTTCCCCGGGCCTTGAGCCAGCAGGTGAATAAGTTGATTTCAGCAGCGAGCAAAAAAACATCTCTGCAGCTTAATATTCCTGAGCTGGTACCTGTAGCCAAGCAACTGCGCCGCGCTACCCTGCGCCAGAGTAGCAGCCCTGTGCCTTTTGAAGTGGATGTAGAGGCTCCCCCCGAGGAAGAGCCCCCTCCACCGGTGACAACAGAGCTATCGAACCCGATGTTCCACTCGACCAGTATTCTCGATGAAGAGGAAGAAGTGCTGGACCTGGACCTGGATCTGGCGGAGCTGGACTCCCCCAAGAGCGAGGAGGACCATGATGAGCTACCCCGACACATCTTTCGCGCCTATGACATTCGCGGAATTGCAGAGACAGAGCTTTTGGATGAAACCGTCGCTCGCATAGGGGGCGCGATAGCAAGCATCGCTCACGAAGCGGGCGAGCAAGCCCTCATTGTGGCCTGCGACGGGCGCAACTCCAGCCCGCGGATCAAGGAGGCGCTTGTCCGTGCTCTGATGCAAGCGGGACGCGATGTCATCGATATCGGTCTGGTTCCCACGCCCCTGCTGTACTTTGCGACACATCACCTGGAGTGCCGGTCGGGCGTCATGATCACCGGGAGCCACAACCCGGCGGATTATAACGGCCTGAAAATTGTGATGGATCGGCAAACAATAGGGGCCGGCGGCATCAACAAAATTCGCGACCGTGCAATAAAGGGCGATTTCGTGACCGGCGAAGGCCGTCTGGTAAAGGAGGACATCGCCCCCGCCTATATCGACGAAGTGGTTGGCGATATCGCCATTGCTGTGCCCCTCAAGATTGTCATCGATGCAGGCAATGGAGCCACCAGCGTCATCGCTCCCGAGCTATTTGACGAGTTGGCCTGTGAGGTCATACCCCTGTACTGTGAGTTCGATGGCCGCTTTCCCAATCGCTCTCCCGACACCAGTAACGAGGACAACCTCAAGGGTTTAATAGCCAAGGTATTGGAGGAGAAAGCCGACTTTGGTGTGGCTTTCGATGGCGATGGCGACCGGCTGGCAGTGGTTACATCCAGTGGCCGCCTGATTCGCTCCGACACCCTGCTGATGCTCTTCGCCCAGGACGTCGTATCACGCAACCCCGGAGCGGACGTTGTCTTCGATGTTAAGTGCAGCAGGTTATTGACCCAACTGATTACCCGCTATGGCGGACGCCCGGTCCTGTGGAAAACAGGACACGCCTTTATGAAAGAAAAAATGCGGGAAACCGGAGCCCTGCTGGGTGGCGAGTTTTCAGGGCATATGTTCTTTGGCGAACGCTGGTTTGGCTTCGACGATGGCATGTACGCGGCCGGTCGGCTGGCAGAAATTCTCAGTAGCCATGGGGTCTCTCTGGATGAGAGCCTGGCCGAATTTCCTACGACACAAAACACCCCTGAAATAATCATCCCCGTCCCTGAGAATGAAAAATTCGGCATCATAAAAAGAATCGCCGACAATGCGGACTTTTCATCGGGCAAAGTGAACACCATTGATGGCATTCGGGTCGACTACCGGGGGGGCTGGGGCCTGCTCCGGGCCTCCAACACCAGTGCGGCACTTACCGCGCGCTTTGAGGCCTCAGGCAAAGATGAGCTGGATAACATCATGCAGGAATTCCGCGCCCAGATCGGACTTGTAGAAGCCGACCTCGAGCTTCCATTTTAGCTAAAACCAGGATTGTAAAATGTCACTCTCGCGCGACTCCGCCCTAAATATCGCCCAGGTACTCACCGAGGCGCTGCCCTATATCCAACGCTTCACCGGCAAGACCATTGTGGTGAAATTTGGCGGTAATGCGATGATCGACCCGAAGTTGCACGAGAGCTTTGCCAGAGATGTGGTACTGATGAAGCTGGTGGGCATGAACCCGGTCGTGGTACATGGCGGGGGACCACAAATTGGCGCTCTACTGGAACAGCTCAACATCTCAACCGAATTTGTCGACGGCATGCGAGTGACGGACTCCAGAACCATGGATGTGGTGGAGATGGTACTGGGGGGCAGCGTTAACAAGGAAATTGTGTCCTCCATAAACCGCAACGGCGGCAAGGCGATAGGCGTCACCGGAAAAGACGGCCAACTGATCAGAGCCCGCAAGCTCTCCGTCAGCCGTTTCAGCCCGGAGCTGGGTGCCTCCGAAATAGTCGATATAGGCCATGTAGGCCAGGTCGATCAAATTGATATAGCGGTGTTGAACCTGCTGCAGAACAGCGACTTTATTCCGGTTATCGCACCCATAGGCGTCGGCTCTGATGGCACAACCTACAATATTAATGCGGACCTGGTCGCCGGAAAAATTGCCGAAGTCATGCTGGCAGAAAAGTTGATGTTGCTAACCAACGTATCGGGGCTGCAGGACAAACAAGGCACTACGCTCACGGGCTTGAGCACAGGGCAAGTCGATGCGCTTATCGCCGATGGCACGGTTAGCGGGGGAATGCTGCCAAAAATCGGCTGCGCCCTGGACGCGGTAAAGAGTGGTGTTGCCAGTGCCCACATCGTAGACGGTCGAGTGCCACACGCCGCGCTGCTGGAAATCTTTACCGATGAAGGTATAGGTACACTCATAACAAATAAAAATCTGGGCTAATTTTTACAAAACCTGCCCGAAACAAGGCGGGGGTTATTGCAGGCAGGGCAGGTAATCGCTAGCATGACCTTCGTAGATACACGATCTGGATAGACATGCCACCCAAGAAAGGCCAACGCCGTCAACAAATCCTGGAAGCTCTTGCACAGATGCTGGAAGCGAACCCGGGCAATCGCATTACCACTGCCGGGCTGGCCAGACAGGTAGGGGTTTCTGAAGCCGCCCTCTATCGGCACTTCCCCAGCAAATCGAAAATGTTTGAGGGCCTGATAGAGTTTATCGAAGAAACCCTTTTTTCGCGGATAAAAATCATCCTCAACGAAGAGTCTACCGCGGCCAGGCGCTGTGAAAAAATGTTGACCCTGCTGCTTACCTTTACCGCTCGCAATCCCGGGATAACCCGTATCCTGACTGGCGATGCCCTGGCGGGGGAATCAGAGCGCCTGCACCACCGGGTTTCCCAGCTGTTCGATCGTTTTGAAACCCAGTTGAAACAGGTAATCCGCGAGGCAGAAATGCGCGAGGGCTTGCGCCCCGTTCTTCCGCTGGGCACCGCCGCAAACCTGTTGCTGGCAGCGGCAGAGGGTAGAATATCGCAATTTGTGCGCAGCGACTTCAAGCGCGCGCCTACCACCGACTGGCCAGGGCAATGGGAACAGTTAATAAATGGCTTTTTTCGGGAAGCTGTCAGTCAGGGAAACCAGCCCGCGGCCAGCACACCTCCAAGCTGGAGCGGCTAATCTCTAGCGATCTGTGGCCAGCAGGGAACGGCGCAGCTCAACCAAATCAAGGAGCATTCCAAAGCGCTCGATATCCAGTTGAAACTCTTCTTGCACCCGCGCCACCTCAGCCTGCCTATCAACAATTGAGCGATCCGTAACAGCAATATCAGTCTGTAGTTCTTCGATGGCCGCCAGAACCTTGACATCGACTGTGCCGCCACTGCGCTCGGTATCCGCCGCGATAGACTGGTAGTTTTCCACCTGCTGCTTGAGGGAGCGTGCGTTGCTTTTTAAAATACTGACCCGTATCCGCAAATCGCGCAGCGCCCGCTCTCGCGCGGCTTCTATATCTTCTATTGTGCTATAACGCAGAAGCAGGGAGTGGTCCCATTTTCGCAACCTCTCCTGTTCTGCAGCAGCGGCCTCCGCCAGCAGCTCTTTAACATCCTGCCGGGCCTGCTCCTCAACGGACAAGGCTCTGGGAACAACCTCGATAACAACGCCTTCCTCGTTGAGAACCTCATAGCCCCGCGTCGCATGGTCAGCCGGTATGCGGTCATCCAGAACCATGATGCCTTTGTCATTGGTGTAGCGGTAAAGGTCTCGGCATTGGCCGGCCAGAGGCACTGTCAGTAGAATAACTGCGCAAAGAAAAGCCTGACCTGGGAGTTTAAAAACTAACATTGCCCAAATATATGGCTTGCGCGCCCGTTATACAAGGGTACTGTTCACACTCAGACACCATATCGCTCGCGATACTCCCGCATCGCTGAGAGCGCGCCTTCCGGTGCATCCTTATCACACTGTAGATAATCAATGATATGGCTCACCTCAATGATGCTCAAAACTGGCACATTGAAGGCCTTTTCGACCTCCTGGATAGCCGACAACTCGCCCTCGCCGCGCTCCTGTCGGTTTAAACCGATGGCTACTCCGGCAAGGCTTGCACCTGCATTCTCAATCATGGCGATTACCTCACGCACGGCCGTTCCCGCGGTAATAACGTCATCTATCACCAACACCCGGCCCTGCAACGGGGCACCAACCATCACCCCCCCCTCGCCGTGGGTCTTGGCCTCCTTGCGGTTGTAGGCGAACTGCACGTCCCGATTGTGGTCGTTAATCAGGCAGACCGCCGTTGCCGCAGCCAACGGTATGCCCTTGTAGGCAGGCCCCAACAGAACATCAAATTCTATACCCGAATCCACAATACTGTTGGCATAGCAACGCCCCAACACGGCCAGGGCGCGGCCAGAAGAGAACGCCCCCGCATTGAAGAAATAGGGGCTGATGCGCCCGGATTTCAATGTAAATTGGCCAAATTTGAGAACATTACAGCTGCGAGCCAGCTCAATAAATTCAGTTTGATAAGGATGCATGGAGGTATTCCGGGACGCTAAGCTGCGGTATCATACACGCTCTAATAATAAGGGGCTATCCATGAGAATTATCAGCTTCAGCGCTGACGGCATTGCTACCGCCGCTGAAAAGGGGTTTTACGACTGGCTGAATGAGCAGGACGCAGACTTCATCTGTATCCAGGATTTACAGTGCGCGGAGTATGACCTGCAGGACAATATTTTCTTCCCTTCCGACTACAACGCCTACTTTTTTGACGACGTGGGCGGCAAGGCCAATGGTGTCGCCATTTACTGCCGCAAAATGCCCAAGGCGATCATGACTGGTCTGGGCTTTGTTGATTTCGACATGGAGGGGCGATACATCCAGGCGGACTATGAGAATTTGAGTGTTGGCTGCCTGCTGGCCCCCCGGGCAGAAGACGGCAATGCGGAGCAGCAGGAACGCAAGTCGGGGTTCTTTGGTCTGCTGCAAAGCCACATGTTAAAAATCCAGAACAAGCGGCGCGAATTTATCTTTTGTGGCAACTGGCAACTCGCCCACACCCCCGACGATGTTCAGGATACCGAGCGTAACAGCAATTCCTCGGGCTTTCTGCCGGAGGAGCGCCAGTGGATGAACGAGACCATTGATGCCGGTTACGTCGATGCTTTTCGCGAGATTAACTCGGACAGCGACGAGTTCAGCTGGTGGCCGGACGGCGACCGCGACAGCAATGGCTGGCGCACGGACTTTCAGATTGTGTCCAAGGGCCTGAAATATTCAGTGGAATATGGCGCGATCTACAAGGGCAAGGAATTTTCCAGTCATGCGCCGGTGATTATGGATTACGACATCGAGGTCTAGGTTGAGGCGGTAAACTGCGGAAATTTCTGGAATGAACCCGCAGAACGCCGTGCGTGAAACCCTATTCGGTTGGAACCCCACGCCCTTATACGGTTCCCCCCACAGCGTTCTGCTTCTTACGCTAATTTCTGCGGCAATTGTATCAACCAGAGCTATGTACCTGGATTATTGATTCCCTCCAAATCAGCAGCTCTCGATGGCGTTATACCTCGCAAAGGCGTGGGGTTCCAACTGCGCGAGGTATAACGCCATCGAGAGCTGCGGGATGACCCCACTACCCCAGCGCCAACGCTTCCCGCTGCTTAACAATCAACTCGGCAATACCATCACTGGCAAGATCCAGCAGGCTGTTGAGCTCGTCGCGGTTGAAGGTATTGCCCTCGGCTGTGCCCTGGACTTCAATAAAATCGCCCGACTCGGCCATGATGACGTTCATGTCGGTGTCCGCGGCTGAGTCTTCCGGGTAGTCCAGGTCCAGCACGGGAACGCCCTGGTAGATTCCCACCGACACCGAGGCAATCATGTGGCGCAGGGGGTCCTGGGTAACCAGCTTTTTGCGCTGCAGGTGATTGATCGCATCGATCAGGGCCACGCAGGCGCCAGTGATGGCGGCTGTGCGGGTGCCGCCGTCTGCCTGGATAACATCGCAATCGATGGTGATGGTGTTCTCGCCCAACTTGGACAGGTCCAGTGCGGCGCGCAGTGAGCGGCCAATCAGGCGTTGAATCTCCACGGTGCGGCCACCCTGTTTGCCACGACTTGCTTCGCGGCCCATGCGCGAACCGGTGGAGCGGGGCAGCATGCCGTATTCCGCTGTCACCCAGCCCTTGCCCTGGCCGCGCAAGAAGCGCGGCACGCCCGCTTCCGCCGAGGCGGTACATATCACCTTGGTATTTCCGAAGCACACCAACACCGAGCCCTCGGCGTGACAGGTGAAGTTGCGGGTAATGCTTATATCTCTTAATTGTTCCGGTAGACGGCCGCTTGGTCGCTGCATGTTTTACTCCAATGGTGGCAAAAAGAGCCTAGTATACGGGAACAATCTGATACACTTCATGGAAATTATTTATCAAATGAAAAGCATCGATTCACCATGACAATTCGCAGTATGACGGCCTTTGCCAGGGAGACTTTGTCCACCGAGCAGGGCGACCTAACCATCGAGCTTCGCTCGGTCAATCACCGCTACCTGGACTGCACGTTCAAGCTCCCGGAAGCTTTGCGCCAGTTGGAACCCAGGTTTCGTGACGGCGCGAACAAGAAGCTGGCCAGGGGTAAGCTTGATTGCATGGTTCGCCTGCAACTCAATAGTGAAAGCAGTTCCTCGCTGGAAATTGACAATGACCGCCTGGACAAGTTGCTGCAATCTGCCGCTGCTATTTCCCAGCGCCTGCCCCAGCCCGGCGCGTTGAGCGCCCTGGACGTGCTGCAGTTTCCAGGTATTTGCCAGGCCGAGGAAGTCTCCTTCGATGTAATTATTTCGGGGGCAATGACGCTTTTCTCAGATGCGCTGCACACCCTGGCAGACTCTCGCGAACGGGAGGGAGAAAAGCTTGCGGAGATGGTTTTGAGTCGCCTGGACGGCATCGAGGCAGAGCTTGTCACGGTCCGCAAATTATTGCCGGAACTGATGAAACAACAGCGGGAGCGTGTTATCTCCCGAATTGCAGAGCTGAACATCGAGGTGGACGGCAACAGGCTGGAGCAGGAGCTGGTACACCTGGCACAAAAAGCCGACGTGGAGGAAGAGCTGGACCGCCTGGACGCCCATATCGCCGAGGTGCGACGGGTGCTGAAAAAGGGCGGCCCCTGCGGACGCAGGCTGGACTTCCTCATGCAGGAGCTCAACCGGGAGGCCAATACACTGTCCTCAAAATCCCAGTCCAGTGGCACCACCATGGCGGCGGTAGAACTCAAAGTCCTCATCGAACAAATGCGCGAGCAAATCCAGAATATTGAGTAACGTACTATGAGCAGCACAGGAACACTTTTCACCGTGTCGGCGCCCAGCGGCGCGGGTAAAACCAGTTTGGTCAGCGCCCTGGTGGAAAGCTGTGACAAACTGAGGGTTTCGGTGTCGCACACAACCAGGCCACAGCGCCCGGGGGAGGAAGATGGCACCAACTATCACTTTGTCAGCGAATCGTCATTTCTTGAAATGCTGGAACAAGCAGCGTTTCTGGAGCACGCCAGGGTTTTCGGCAACCTGTACGGCACATCCCAGCCCTGGGTAGAACAGCAATTGGCCGCAGGTACCGATGTTATCCTGGAAATCGACTGGCAGGGAGCACAGCAGGTCAAGCACCTGCTGCCCGGTAGCTGCTCAATCTTTATTCTGCCGCCCTCACGGGTGACCTTGCAGCAGCGCCTGACCAGTCGCGGCCAGGATGATGCAGCGGTCATCGATGGCCGGATGTCTGAAGCCACCCAGGAAATGTCCCACTACGGTGAATCAGACTACCTGGTGGTCAACGATGTGTTCGAGCAGGCCCACCGCGACTTACAGGCGATTATTGCCAGCCACCGCCTGCGCACCGACAAACAAACACAGACTCACACTGATTTGCTGCATGCCCTGCTCTGTTAAGCCAGAACTACCCGGCCTGTTAGCGGTGGCTGTGGCCACCGGGAATATTAACGCTAGACTGATAGGGGGGTGGTTGGGGTATAATTGCCGGTTCGGCATACACTAATGAACGGCTAAAATCGGCCGTTCGGCAGATCTCTCTCTACAGCAAAGGAAATCGAGACAAATGGCACGCGTAACAGTTGAAGATTGCTTGGAAAATGTTGACAACCGCTTTGAGTTGGTCATGGTTGCAAGCAAAAGGGCCCGGCAAATGGCCACTGGCGGCAAAGAGCCCCTGGTTGACGAAGAATCCGATAAGCCCACCGTAATTGCCCTGCGTGAAATCGCAGAAGGCCTGGTAACAGCCGACATTCTTATCCGCGAAAGCGAAATTGAAGCGGAAGAAGAGCTGGCAGAAGTGATGGAGGCCAGTGAAGCGCTCTAACCCTGTTAAGCGACTGCGAGGCATCTTTGGCCACAGCTTAAGGACTTAGCTGACTATTGAACACTATGCAAACCATCGATGCCCTCGACTCTACCCTGCGGAACTATCTTAGCCCCGAACAGACCAACCACGTAAAACGCGCCTATTACTTCGCCGAGCAGGCCCATTATGGCCAGCTGCGACGCAGTGGTGAGCCCTATATCACCCACCCATTAGCGGTGGCTGGTATCCTGGCCGACATGCACATGGACCACCAGAGCCTGATGGCGGCCATGTTGCACGATGTCATAGAAGATACCGGCATCGAAAAATCAGCTATCGGCAACCAGTTCGGCCCCACCGTCGCAGAACTGGTCGACGGTGTAAGCAAGCTGACCCAGATGGAGTTCGGCTCACTGGAAGAAAAGCAGGCCGAGAACTTCCAGAAAATGGCGCTGGCAATGGCCAGGGATATTCGTGTCATCCTGGTCAAGCTGGCAGACCGCCTCCACAATATGCGCACCCTGGGGGTTCTCAAGCCCGAAAAGGCCCGGCGTATCGCTCGGGAAACTCTAGATATTTATGCACCCATAGCCATGCGCCTGGGCATGAATAACGTGCGTATGGAATTTGAGGACCTGGGTTTTGCCGCCCTCTACCCCATGCGTGCCCGGCGCATTGATGCCGCGCTGCGCAAGGCCAGGGGGCACCGCAACGAGCTGGTCGAAAAAATTGGCCACCAAATCGAAACAACGCTGGAGCAGGAGGGCCACCATGTCGAGATCGTAGGCCGCCAGAAGCACCTGTATAGCATTTACAAAAAAATGAAATCCAAGCGCAAGTCCTTCTCCGAGATCATGGACATATACGCTTTTCGGATCATCGTCGACTCGGTGGATACCTGCTACCGCGTGCTGGGCAGCATACACAGCCTGTATAAACCCGTTCCGGGGGAGTTCAAGGACTATATCGCCATCCCCAAGTCGAATGGCTACCAGTCGCTGCACACGGTGCTGATGGGAATGCACGGTGTGCCCATAGAAATCCAGATTCGGACTCGGGATATGGAGGATATGGCCAACAATGGTATAGCCGCGCACTGGTTGTATAAAAGCGACGGCCAGAGTTCCAACGGCAGCCATGCGCGGGCGCGCCAATGGGTTCAGGGCCTGTTGGAGATGCAACAGCGTGCCGGTAACTCCCTGGAGTTTATCGAAAGCGTGAAGATCGACCTGTTCCCCGATGAAATCTACATTTTCACACCCAAGGGGCGAATCATGGAGCTACCCAAGGGCGCGACGGCGGTAGATTTTGCCTACTCCGTGCATACTGACGTCGGCAATAGCTGTGTCGCCTGTAGAATCAATCGCCGCCTGGCGCCCTTGTCCGAGACCCTGCAAAGCGGCCAGACCGTTGAAATTCTTACCGCCCAGGGTGCCCGTCCAAATCCCTCCTGGTTCAATTATGCCGTCACTGCCAAGGCCAGAACCAATATCCGCCACTACCTCAAACACCAGACCCGGGAGGACTCCATCACCCTGGGCAGGAAGCTGTTGGAAAAAGCACTACTCAGCCTTGACACCTCCCTGGAGCAGCTGCCCGAGGGGAAATTGCAGGACTATCTCACCCTGCATAATTATGACGAGTTTGACGACCTGACGGCCGACATCGCCAGGGGTAACAAACTGCCCGCTATCACCGCCCAACAACTGACCAGCCAGGTGAGTGGCGATATGCTGCGGCGGGGCGAGGCTGAGCCGGTGGCCATTCGCGGTACCGAGGGCTTTATGGTCAGCTTCGCAAAATGCTGCCATCCTATTCCAGGCGACCCCATAGAGGGTTATCTCAGCTCAGAAAAAGGTATGGTGGTACACCGTGAGACCTGTAACAACCTGAACGATTTAAAAGAAAATCGCGAACGCCTGGTCGCCCTGCGCTGGGACGACGAGGTAGAGGGTGAATACGCTGTGGAACTACGCATCGAAGTTGAGAACAGGCGGGGCATGATCGCCACCCTGGCAACCCGTATCAACAGCATGGGCGTGAATATTGAAAAAATTTCTACCGAAGACAAAGACTATCAGTTCACCTTTGTCGATCTGGAAATGATGGTAGAAGGCCGGGTCCATCTGGCCCGCATTATGAAGCGCCTGCGCATCATCAAGTCAGTACACCGGGTGCAGCGAGTTAAAAACTAGCGCACCCCCATTGTGGAGAGACCAATGAGTAATCGAGCTGTCATATCATCACCCAACGCCCCCGAGGCGCTTGGTCCCTATTCGCAGGGCGTGAAGGTGGGCAACACAATATGGCTGTCTGGCCAGATACCCTTGGCCCCCGGCACCATGGAGCTGGTTGGAGGCGGCATAGGCGCCCAGGCCACCCAGGTATTTGAGAACCTGTCTGCGGTTGCAGCGGCGGCGGGCTGCACCCTGGACAATGCGGTTAAAATTAATATATCCCTGACCGACCTGAACGACTTTGCAGCGGTGAATGAGGTGATGGCAAGTTTCCTGCGCGAGCCCTATCCGGCCCGGGCCTGCGTGCAGGTAGCAGCGCTGCCAAAAGGTGCCTCTATTGAAGTAGAGGCCATCCTGGCCCGCTAGAATGACATTAACGGAGCTTCGCTACACCGTAGCCCTGTGTGAAACCGGGCACTTTCGCAAGGCGGCTGAACTGTGCAACGTCAGCCAGCCTACGCTCAGCATCGCCATCAAAAAGCTCGAGGAAGAGCTGGGTATCAGCCTGTTCGAGCGCTCCCGACTCAGGGTCAACACCACCGCCACGGGTACACGCTTCGTAGAGCAGGCAAAAACCGTGTTACAGGAAGTCCGAAACCTCTCCGCCCTGGCGGAGGCCGGTAAGGACCCTCTGGGCGCAATGCTATCGGTGGGTGCGATTTTCACCGTGGGGCCCTACCTGTTTCCCCGCCTGGTCAATCGGCTACAGGCATTGGCCGCAGGCATGCCCCTATTCATAGAAGAGAGCTATACCGCCGTACTGCGAAAGAAGCTGGTCAGTGGTGAGTTGGATGCCATCTTCATCGCGCTGCCCTTTACCGAGCCCGATGTGGTCACCCGACCCGTTTACGAGGAACCCTTTGTGGTCCTATTGCCCAACGACCACCCTTTGTCCAAAGAAAAGGCCATAGATCCGGCCAGCCTCGCGGCTTACCGCGTGCTGCTGCTGGGGGAAGGCCACTGCTTCAGGGATCAGGTGCTGGAGGCCTGCCCGGGGCTGGGAGAGGCGATTAGCGCTCGTTACAGTCAGGGTCAGGCGATGCTGGAGGGCAGTTCAATGGAAACCATGGCACATATGGTGGCCAGTGGGCTGGGCATAACCGTGCTACCCGAGTCTGCCGCCCAGCTTATGCAGTACGGGGAAAACACCCTGGTGGTGCGGCCATTCGCCGGAAAAGCGCCCACCCGCACCGTTGCTCTGGCCTGGCGGGCCAGCTTCCCCCGCCATCAGGTGATCGACCTTTTGACCGAAGCCCTGGAGGGGTAGGTCGGGATGACAGGCATAGCCGCCATCTCGGTACGCGAGCTGCGAGGGGTAGGACCCAAGCTGGCGGAAAAACTCGCGGACTACGGCATTCGCGAGATTGAGGATCTGCTTTTCCACCTGCCTCTGCGCTACCAGGACAGAACCCGGGTCACGCCAATTGCCGCGGCCAGGGAGGGTGTAGACCTCGTCCTCGAGGGCGAGGTCAAGGTCTCCGATATAGTCTACGGTAAACGGCGCAGCCTGGTGGCCAGAATCCAGGATGGCAGTGGCACCCTGACGCTGCGATTCTTTCATTTCTCAGCAGCACAGAAAAATAATCTTCGCCCCGGCACGCGACTGCGATGTTTCGGTCAAGTCAGGCGCGGGGGCAATGGCCTGGAAATGTATCACCCTGAGTACCGACAAATAGAGACAACAGATCGGGAACTGGATGAAACACTGACCCCCATCTATCCCACCACCGCGGGAATCGGCCAGAACCAGTGGCGCAATCTGTGCCGTCAAGCCATCGTTTATTTAAAGCGCGATCAGCCGCGAGAATTACTGCCGGTTACCAAGTACCAGGCGATGGGGCTGACAGATGCCCTTATCTACCTACACTCCCCGCCCCCGAATGCGGCCCTGGAGCTACTGCGAGAGGGGGCTCACCCCGCACAATTACAACTGGCTCTGGAAGAACTGGTCGCCCACAATCTCTCCCTGCACCGGCTGCGACAACAGCACCAGCGCGAGGGAGCACCCGCCTTAAGCGCCAGCCCCGAAGCCCTTATGCCACTCCTGGCCAATCTGGGGTTTGAATTGACCGCGGCCCAGCAAAGGGTGGCGGCAGAAATTGCCAAAGACCTGGCTCAGCCCTGGCCCATGCTGCGTCTGTTACAGGGAGATGTTGGCTCAGGCAAAACTGTTATCGCTGCCTGCGCTGCTCTGCAGGCCATTGCCAATGGCTACCAAGTGGCCATTATGGCGCCCACAGAAATTCTCGCGGAGCAACATTGGCGCAGCTTTTCATCCTGGTTTGAACCACTTGGCATTCAAATCGATTGGCTGACCGGCCGCCTCAAGGGTAAGAAGCGCAAACAGACAAGCGAACGTATTGCGGCGGGAGAAACAGCTCTGGTGGTTGGCACCCATGCGCTCTTTCAGGACGACGTCGAATTCGCCAAATTGGGTCTGGTTATCGTTGATGAGCAGCACCGCTTCGGCGTGCACCAGCGACTCGCACTCACTGAAAAAACCAGGCCAGAGCTGGGCCGGGCACATCAGCTGGTCATGACAGCCACACCCATTCCCCGCACCTTGTCGATGGTCGCCTACGCCGACCTGGATTGTTCGATCATCGATGAATTGCCACCGGGTCGTCTACCGGTCAGCACCGTCCTGATAGACAGCAATCGCCGGGACCAGGTTGTTGAGCGAGTTGCCAATGCCTGCGGCGAAGGCCGCCAGGCCTATTGGGTATGCACCCTGATCGAGGAGAGCGACCTACTACAGGCCCAGGCCGCTGAGGCGGTGGCCGCGCAACTTCGCGAGCAACTGCCGCAGCTGGAAATTGGCCTGATTCACGGGCGCATGAAACCGCTTGAGAAAGAGGCAGCAATGGCTGCCTTCAAGGCGGGCAATACAGCTCTTCTGGTGGCTACCACGGTCATCGAGGTGGGCGTAGATGTACCCAACGCCAGCCTGATGATTATCGAAAATCCGGAACGGTTGGGGCTGGCTCAGCTGCACCAGTTGCGCGGCAGGGTGGGAAGAGGCAGCGCCGCCAGCCATTGTGTACTGTTGTATCAAACACCCCTGTCTGCCAACGGCAAAGCGCGCCTGACGGTACTGCGGGAGAGCTCGGACGGCTTTGTTATCGCCGAGAAGGACCTGCAGCTGCGTGGCCCCGGCGAGGTTCTGGGCACCCGGCAGACCGGGTTGATGGAGTTTCGAGTGGCGCAGTTGCCGGCCCATGCGCACCTGCTGGATCAGGTGCAGGTGGTTGCCAGCAACATTATCGATGCGCATCCGGAGTTGCTGGAGCCACTGATTAAGCGCTGGACTGGATCGAGCTCTGAATTTGCCAAGGTGTAGTTGGAGTATTCCCGCTTCTCTGCCTCTGTTAGCACCTCTCTCAGTTGGAACCCCACGCCTTTGAGAGGGCTTAACCAAGGCAGAAAAGCTACCATAGCCGTAACATCACTGCCGAATTTTTCCTCGAAAATAGCTGTGCGGTGTGCATGGGCCTGCTCACGGGCGTGGGGTTCCAACCAAGAGTAGGCCCATGCACACCGCGCAGCGGGATTTGCCGACCATAATCGAGAGCTGCAGTTATTGACTAAGCAATTGCTGCCAGCGAGACTTGAGTTCGCTAGAGCCAATCTTCTCCAGAGTCTTGATATTATCCCCGGGAATCGTTTCAGGGCTGGGATGGTCCCGCAGTACACGCTCCATCATATCCTCGCGCAACAGGTGGATAGCAGGGTAGGGCGCACGGTTACTGTAGTGGCTAGCGGCGTCTGGCAGCTCCCCTTCAAACACATAGTCGGGGTGAAAGCTGGCCAGCTGAATCAGGCCTTCCAGCCCCGCCAGGGCCAATAATTCCTCCGCTTCGGCCAGGAAGTCCAGGTACTCCTCGAAGGACTGCAGGGCATCGGGAAATACTAACAGAGTGGTGGCGATCTCCTGTTCCGGGCTGGACTGCAGGGTGTCCAGCTCCTGCAGAAATGCACGCTGCAACCCCTCCCACTCAACATCCCGGCATATTTCAATACGCAGCTGATTCGCCGAGGGCGAGTCCAATGCCACAAAGGGCCGGGCAAAGGGGCATAGGTTCAGCCCGACGACAAAGGTCTCAAGCCAGGCCCGAACCTGTTTTTCTACGCGATCGGGCATGGGCGTCAGGCCATAATGGCGGGAAGCAACTTCTGTAGGGCCATCTTTTCTTTGGTGGCGTCACCGGTCAGGGCAAAACCGAGCAGCTTACCACTGGAGTTCCTAAATTCGCCCTTCACATTGCGACCATCGACTGTCATCTCCCACTCGCCCTCGGCCCCCATGGCGGGGGGTGCCACCACAACCGGGCAGGCCGGTGTTTTAATGGACACGGGCATCGCGGGGTAGACAACTTCTGTGGGCTCCCCGGAGAGCGTCTTGGCCAGCGCCCTGACTGCGGCCATCAGCGGCGCCACATAAACGAGTACGTGACCGCTTACTTCGGCGCAATCTCCCATGGCATATACATTGTTGGCACTGGTTTCAAGCAGGCGGTTGGTGACGACGCCCCGGTTTGTCTCTATCCCGGAGGCCTGTGCGATGGCAATCTGAGGACGTACCCCCACGGCGGAAAGCACCAGGTCTGCGCTGATTGTCTCGCCATTATTCAGGCTGACAACAACGCCCCCTTCAGCTTTATTCACGGCGGTCACCAGGGGGCCAAAATGGAATTTTGCTCCCTTCTCTTCCAGCGCAGATTGCACCGCTTTACCGGCGGCCTCGGGAAGGAGTGTGGGCAAGCAATACGCAAGCGGGTCGACCGTCTCAATTTCAAAGCCGCCATTAAGCAGGTCATTGGTAAACTCACAGCCAATCAAGCCGCCGCCAATAATACATATTTTTTTCACCTCGCCGGTCTTGATAGCCGTGCGGAAATCAGCATAGTCCAGCAAATCATTAACCGTATACACCGAGTCCAAGCCGTCACCCTCTATGGGAGGGCGAATAACATCTGCGCCCACAGCCAAAACAAGTTTGCCGTAGTGAACAGCGGTTTGACTGTCACCCAGGTGAATTAATTGCTGTGCGGTATCAATTTCGCTGACCCTGGTCATCGTCCAGACACTGGCCTTGAGGTTCTCTCCCATGGCGCCGGCATCCACTTGGCCGAGGTCATCTGCCGAGAGATCCTTGGTGTAGCCCGTGGAGAGCATGGGCTTGGAATAAGAGCGCCCATCGTCGGAAGTAATCAATATAAGAGGTGTTTCGCTGTCGTGCTTGCGAAACTCCCTGGCCAGGCCATAACCGGCCAGGCCTGTCCCTATGATAACAACAGGGGCATGAACCTTATCTACAGCGGGCTCCTCGTGGTGTGGCGTCTCGTCAACCGGCCCTTGCTCTATCAGCTCAAAATCTTCCTTGCCAACACCGCAATCCGGGCATAACCAGTCTTGGGGAACATCTTCCCACCGAGTACCCGGGGCGATGCCGTCATCGGGCCAACCCAGCTTTTCGTCATAAACCAGGCCACATACAATACATTCCCACTTGCTCATGCTTTTTACTCGCTTTAAAGTAGTTCCATTTTTAGACGCATCACTATAGGGCTGTACGAAAATTGTGCAAGGGTTTTATGGCCCCGGCCTGGTCGGCGCCCACTACCCAACAGTGGCACACTTAACACTGTAAGTTTAGTGCCAAAACAGTAAGCTAGGGCCCAATGCCAACAAAACTAAATGCCCTTTTGCAGCTTACCCTTCACGGAAAGCCTATCGCCGCACTTCTCCTGCTGTGGCCCACATTAGCGGCCCTGTGGATTGCAGGCGAGGGCTCCCCCAAAGCTGGGTTACTGGCCCTTTTCCTCGCACTGGCCTTTCTCATCTACTGCGCGGACAGTGTTATCAATACCCCATCACCACGGGGAACGAACCCGAAGAGGGGAGCGCTTGGCAGTAATGAGTCGGTGGCGCTGCTCGCCGCATTCTGCCTTGCGGCCTTCCTCCTTTTGCTGCCTACCAACACGCTGACAATTACAGTGTCTCTGGGGGGCGTAGTAGTCGCCGCGCTCTATTCGCTGGCCAAACGCTATACCAGTCTGGCAGCGCTTATATCCGGCGCTGCACTATCTTTCGGTGTTCCCATGGCATTTGCCGCTCAGCGCAACGACCTTCCCCCAGCTCTCTGGCTGCTGTTCCTGGGCAGCCTGTTATGGGCCGTGGCCTATGACATCCAGCGCGGGATGGCCAGCCGCGAGCAGGACTTGAAACGTGGCAAAAGAACAACCGCTATCCTGCTGGGCGATGCCGATCGGATGATCATTGCTACGCTTCAGGCTATATGCCTGTTCGCGCTGTTTATGGCAGGCCGGCGCTTCGAGCTGGGTCTCTTTTATACGGGCGCCCTCGCCATCGCCGCTGCCATGTTCATTTATCAGCAGCGGCTCATCGGAGGGGGCCAGCCCACGGCCTACCTGAAGGCCTTCCGGCACAATAACTGGGTTGGCATGGTGATCTTCGCGGGGATTATTCTGCACTACCACTTTGCCAGCATTCAATAGTGAGCGTATCAACATCAGCACAAGGCAACTAAATCTATCCGTCGAGTTTCTCACTAGCCTGGGGGACATCCCGGCAGCACAGTGGAACCAACTGGCGGGGACCGACTACCCCTTTATGCGCCACGAGTTTTTATGGGGGCTGGAAGAAACGGGCTGCGTAAATGCCAAGACCGGATGGCAGCCCTGCCACGCCATTATTCGCGATGGGAGGAATGACGAATTACTGGGCCTGTTACCCTTGTACCTAAAAAGCCATTCCTACGGGGAGTATGTTTTCGACTGGAGCTGGGCCGAAGCCTGGCAGCGCAACGGCCTGACCTATTACCCCAAGCTGCTAACAGCAATTCCCTTTACCCCGGCAACCGGGCCTCGCTTGTGCCTGGCCCCCGGCTATCATAAAAAAGATCTCTGGCCACCGCTGCTGAAAGCCATCCGTGAGTTCGCCGAAAGCCGCCACATTTCTAGCTGGCACCTGCTGTTCCCACAGCCCGATGAAGCTGAACTATTGGAGAAAGAGGGCCTGCATATGCGTACCGCAACCCAGTTCCATTGGTTCAACCAGGGCTTTGGCTGCTTCGATGACTTCCTGGCGACCTTCAGCAGCCGCAAAAGAAAGAACCTGCGGCGGGAACGGAAACGTGTCGCCGAGCAGGGCTTCGTACTTCACACATTATGCGGCAGCGAAATAAGCGCGCAGCACTGGCAGCAGTTTTACCGCTTCTACCAACACACTTATGCCAAGCGAAGTGGCCACGGCGGCTATTTAAACCGCGAGTTTTTTACCCGCACCGCTGCCAGCATGGGCGACCAGGTGGTTATGGTGCTCGCCTACCTGCATGACGAGGCCGTGGCCGGTGCTTTATTTTTTCGCTCTCACGACACGCTTTATGGGCGCTACTGGGGCTGCGAACAAGAGTACGACTGCCTGCATTTTGAAGCCTGCTACTATCAGGGAATAGAGTACTGTATCGCCAACGGCTTAAAACGATTTGATCCCGGAGCGCAGGGGGAACACAAGATTCAGCGGGGTTTCAGGCCGGTAAAAACCTGCTCCAACCACTGGATTTCCGACCCCCGGTTGTCGGATGCTATCGCAGATTTTACCCGGCAGGAGCAAGCACATACCAAGGAGTATATACAGCAAACCACTGCCATGCTGCCCTTCAGGGCAGACGACCCCTAAGTGCTCAGCCACGCATATCAAAATCAGTAAAATCCGGGCTGCGCATATGCCACCAGTAGGCCAGGGTAGAGCGCGGCCAATTATTGACAACCTTACCGGCCTCATTCTTATACCAGTTGTCACAACTTGCCACCCACACCGTTTTGGCCAACTCGCCCTGCATGCGGTCGTTATACGCACGCATAACCGTTTTATTCACGTCGAGGCTGAGCAGCTTGTGGCTGAGAATTTTGTCGATACAGCGCACAATGTAGTTAGCCTGGCGTTCCACCATAAAGATAATGGAGTTGCTGCCGAGATTGGTATTGGGACCGTATAGCATGAAGAAATTGGGGAAACCCGCAACGCTCACGCCGCGGTAGGCCTCCGCTCCCGTCGCCCAGGATTCTTTTAACGATTTCCCACCACAGCCGACAATATCGAGGCCGGACAAAAACTCTGTGGCCCTGAAGCCGGTCCCATAGATAATGACATCAACATTTCGGTCAATACCATCCTCGCTGACCACGCCCCGGGGAGAAAATGAGGTAATGGGCGAAGTAACCAGCTCCACGTTGGGCCGGGTAAACGCCTGAAAATAATCATCGGAGATCAGGATTCGTTTACAGCCCATGGGATAATCCGGAGTTAACCTGGCCCGCAGTGTCGGGTCACAAATATGCTCCTCCTGATAATTCGCGGCGCTCTTTTGTGAGAAAGACCGGAGCCAGCTTTTCGCCCTCACAAGAGGATAGGACAGGGCTTCGCCCCGCAGGTAAACAGTGAGGCGATGTAGCTTCTGCAGGAGGGGGTAACGCTTGAACCGCGTTTTTTCTATCGCGCTGTATTGTCTGTCGTTACGCTTCACGACATAGTTGGCGCTGCGCTGGTACACGGTCAGCTGCCGGGCCTGTTCTGCCACCCTGGGGATGAACTGCAGAGCACTGGCCGCGCTGCCAATCACCGCTACCCGCTTCCCGGTAAGGTCGAGGTCGTGCCGCCATCGGGCCGAGTGAAAAGTTTCCCCTGAATATGACTCCACGCCGGTGAACTCGGGGGTATTTGGCTTGTTGAGTTGCCCCAGGCCACTGATCAGGCATTTCGCGCGCAGCTGCTCTCCCCCGTACAGTTGCACAGTCCATAGGCCGTTCAGCTCATCATAGGTGGCGCTCTCAACAGCGGTGCTCAGCCGCAGCCGGCCGGCCAGACCATACTTATCCACGCAGTGAGAAAAATAAGCCTGTATTTCATCGTGGGGGGAAAACTTCCGCGACCAGTTCGGGTTGGGTTCGAAGGAGTAGCTATAGAGCACCGAAGCCACATCGCAGCATGCGCCGGGGTAACTGTTGTCGTACCAGGTGCCCCCCACATCCGGTGACTTTTCAATAATGAGAAAGTCATCTATGCCGCGTTCCTGTAATTTGATGCCCATGCAGATACCGGACATCCCGGCACCGATAATCAGGGTATCCAGTATTTTTTCATCGGCCAACAGTCCACTCCTACTTTTTGGGTGCTGGTGGAATATCGCGGGTAAAGACCAGCTCTCGGGCGGTGGATTCCACTTTATTGTATTTATATCCGCCGCCTTTGAATTTGCGCAGGCCCGCGGGGTCTTCAATTTCATTCTCGATGATATACCGCGCCATTTCGCCCCGGGCTCTCTTGGCATAAAAGCTGATCACCTTATATTTGCCAGACTTCAAATCCTTGAACACCGGGGTGATAATATCTGCGTTGAGGTTCTTTGCCCGAACCGCCTTGAAATACTCATTGGAAGCGAGGTTGACCAATACTTCCTGCCCGAGCTTCTTTAGCTGCGTATTCAAACCTGCATTTATCTGATCTCCCCAGAACTGGTAGAGATTGGCGCCGCCACGGTTGCTGAATTTCAGGCCCATCTCCAACCGATACGCCTGAATTAAATCCAGTGGGCGCAGCAGGCCGTACAGCCCGGAGAGAATTCGCAAATGCTTCTGGGCATAATTAAGCTGCGCACTGGTCAGTGTTTGCGCCTCCAGGCCGGTGTACACGTCACCTTTAAAGGCAAAAATGGCCTGCTTGGCATTGTCCAGGCTAAACGGAGCCGACCAGTTCATAAACCGCCGGTGATTAAGCTGGGCGATGTTCTCGCTCACACCCATCAGCGCGCGAATATCATCGGGACTCATTTCCCGCGCATCCTCCACCAGTTCAGCGGAGCGCGCCAACAACTGGGGCTGGGAGGCCTTGCGAGAGGCGGGAGGTGTTTCAAAATCCAATGTTTTGGCTGGGGATATTACGGTTATCATCGATAGGGTTCCAATCCGAATGGTCCGGTGCTCATACTATTTGTGAGTCTCGGTAAGCCGGCTATGATACCCTCCCAACAAATAATCAAAAAGACTTCTTTGCCATGCCCGTGCTGCACGCCATCGTGCGCTCAATCGATACCTTTACCGACCGCAGTGGTCGTCTGCTGGCTTGGCTCTGTCTTGCGATGGCTGCCCTGACCGCCCTCATCGTATTTCTTCGCTACGGTTTTAACATCGGCTCCATGGCCGCCCAGGAAGCGGTCATCTACATGCACGCCTGCCTGTTTATGCTGGGGGCCTCCTTTACTTTGAAAGTGGGCGGCCATGTCAGGGTAGATATTTTTTATCAAAAGTTCAGCGCCCGCAACCGAGCCTGGGTAAATAGCCTGGGGGGAATCATCTTCCTGTTACCTTTCTGCGCCTTCATTTTTGGTATGAGCTGGAACTACGTCTCGGAGTCCTGGGCAATCAGGGAGAGCTCACCCGAACCCGGTGGCATCCCCGCTGTATTTCTCCTGAAAAGCCTGATTCCCCTGATGGCATTAAACTTGTTTGTTCAGGGACTGGCAGAAGTCCTACGCAATGCCCTTGTGTTGGTGGAGGGCGACAGCTGATGGCCGCATATATACCGCTGTTTCTATTCGCCACCGTATGCCTGCTCCTCATGCTGGGGTATCACGTTGCCTTTACCCTTGCCGGAACCGCGCTGATCTTCGCTGTAGGTGGAATACTGGCTGGCACATTTGATGCCGATTTTCTGGCAGCCCTGCCCGGACGCCTGTTCGGCACCATAAACAATGCCACCCTGATTGCCGTACCCCTGTTTATCTTAATGGGCGTGATTCTGGAAAAGTCCCGGGTCGCCGAAGAGCTGCTGACCAGTATGGCCAAAGTTTTTGGCGGGCTTAGAGGGGGGCTGGGCATATCTGTGGTAGTGGTTGGTATGTTGTTAGCGGCCAGCACGGGCATTGTTGGGGCAACCGTTGTCACCATGGGCCTGTTGTCATTACCGAGTATGCTGCGCAGCGGCTACAGCCCCTCCCTGGCCGCCGGTACAATTTGTGCAACCGGTACCCTGGGGCAGATCATTCCCCCCTCCATAGCGTTGGTTTTGCTGGGGGATGTGTTGTCCAATGCCTACCAGCAAGCCCAGCTAAGTATGAATATTTTCAACCCGAAGACGGTGTCGGTCGGGGACCTGTTTATGGGGGCACTGCTGCCCGGGCTGTTGTTGGTGTTTTTGTATATCACCTATTTATTGGTCTACGCCTGGCTCAAACCCGAGGCCGCACCGGCTGCGAGCCGCCAGCGCATAAGTGCCGGGGAAATGCTTAAGAGTCTGCTGCCCCCGCTGCTGCTGATTTCTGTGGTCCTGGGCTCTATTTTGGCAGGCGCCGCAACACCCAGTGAGGCCGCCGGCGTCGGTGCCATCGGCGCACTTATACTAGCAATAGCCAAAAGGCAGATGAATGTCCAGCTGCTCTCAGCGACCGTGACAGAAACCATGAAGGTCACGGGCATGGTATTTATGATTCTTATCGGTGCCGCTATTTTTTCCCTGGTGTTCAGGGGCTTTGGCGGCGAAGAGTTGATTCATGGGGTGTTCACTTCTATGCCCGGAGGAGTGATGGGGGCGACCTTTGTGGTCATGCTGGCCATTTTCCTGCTTGGGTTTATCCTGGATTTTATCGAAATTACCTTCGTGGTCGTACCAATCGTAGGCCCTGTTTTGCTGGCCATGGGCCTGGACCCCGTCTGGCTGGGAATCATGATTGCGCTCAACCTGCAAACATCTTTTCTCACGCCACCCTTCGGCTTTGCACTGTTTTATCTGCGCGGCGTCGCGCCTGATTCGCTGCCAACCAGTGCTATCTACCGCGGTGTGATTCCCTTTATAATCATCCAGCTTCTGGTACTGGCCGCCCTTTGGATATGGCCAGCCCTGGCCACCTGGCTGCCCGCGGCGGTCAAAGGCTGACAAACCGAACACAATAATTAGTATTCAGGTCTATTGCCCATGCAAGATGTTAATTCCACACCGGTGCCACAGGGTGAATTGTCGCTACAAACCATGGCGATGCCCAAGGACACCAACGCCAACGGCGATATTTTCGGCGGCTGGCTTTTGTCCCAAATGGATATTGCCGGCGCCATTGCCGCCGCAGAGGTGGCCAGCGGCAGGGTAGCCACTGTCGCTATCAACGGCATGGTCTTCCTGACTCCCGTTCATATGGGGGCCATTGTGACCTGCTACGCAGACATTCTGGATATAGGGCGCAGCTCGGTCCGGGTTATGGTGGAAGTATGGATTAATTCCCAACACGATGGCGAGCCCATTAAGGTCACCGAAGGGGAGTTTGTCTATGTGGCGATTGATGAGAATGGCCGAACCCGGGCTATTCGTTCATAGCCAACCTCCCACTGCTTTCCAAACGTAAACAGAGTTATTTTTCGTCCTCTAAAACCATGTCCCTGGCATTGATATAAGCTTGCTCCGAGATATGGTGATAGTCCCGCACGCCATCGTAGAACGCTTTAAAAGAAGCGTAAACTTTCGCCGACATTGGGTCGTTTGCGGTTAGCTTTAACATGGCCTGTTCGCTGGCCTTATAGAGAGCCCGAAGAACATCATCCGGCAGACGGCGCAGTTTTACGCCGTGCTCATCGACTAACTGACGCAGAGCCGTGTTGTTTCTGGCGGTAAATTCATCGAGCATCAGCTGGTTAGATGCCTGGGAGGCCGTGGTCACTATTGCCTGTAGGTCTGCTGGCAGGGCCTCGAAGGAGTCTTTGTTTACAATGAATTCAAGCATGGCCCCAGGCTCATGCCAGCCGGGGTAATAATAGTACTCCGCCACTTCATATAAGCCGAAAGCGAGGTCATTGTACGGGCCCACCCATTCTGCCGCATCAATCACACCGGTTTGCAATGAGGTATACAGCTCGCCACCTGGAATGCGAACAGCTATACCGCCTACCGCAGCAAAGACTTCACCGGCCAGGCCGGGGATGCGCATCTTTAGTCCCTTGAGGTCCTCTACCGAGTTGATCTCCTTGTTAAACCAGCCCGCCATCTGGGTACCCGTACTGCCGCCCACCATGGGAATCAGGTTAAACGGCGCGTAGGCTTCCTGCCAGAGCTCAAGCCCCCCACCAATATTGAGCCAACCGTTCATCTCCTGTGCATTCATGCCGAAGGGAACGGCGGTAAAGAAAACCGAAGAGGGCACCTTGCCCTTCCAGTAATAAGCGGCGCCGTGTCCGGCATCCGCCACACCCTGGGACACCGCATCGAACACCTCAAAAGCCGGCACAATTTCTCCTGCACCATAGACCTTGGCTGTCAGGCGACCGTCGCTCATTTCGTCGACCATACGGGCAAAGTTCTCGCCGGCAGAGCCCAGGCCGGGAAAGTTCTTGGGCCAGGTGGTTACGATTTTCCAACGGTATTGCGTGTGCTGGTCTACCGCAGACACTGAGGCTGTATTTTGCACGCCCGTTTCTTTTCCTGCGCGATCTGTGGCCCACATTCCCAGCACAACAACCAGTGCAGCCACCAGAGCCAGGATTATCAGCGGCGAATACCGCCCCTTTTGCACACTTGCTGTCATGGTGTATTCCCGCCTTTAAATAATTTGTAGCTTGGCATACTGAACAACCAGCCACTTGCTGCCTTCACTATCAAAATTCACTTCCACCCGGGCATTGCTACCTCGGCCCTCAAAGTTCAATACCACGCCTTCTCCAAATATCTGGTGATATACCCTCTGACCCAGGTGCAAGCCCGTATCGGGTATTTCAACCTGGGCGAGGCTGCTGATGGGCCGCGATATGGTTGTATGTAAGCGCACCTCCTGCAGTAGCTCCGCGGGAATCTCCCGGATAAACCGCGAGGGGGCATTAAAATGTTCACTGCCATGCATGCGCCTGGTCTCGGCGTAAGTAATTATGAGCTTTTGCATAGCCCGGGTAATGCCAACGTAACAGAGCCGTCGCTCTTCTTCCAATCGCCCCGGCTCTTCAAGCGACATGCGGTGAGGAAACAGGTTCTCTTCCATCCCCGCCAGAAATACCAATGGAAATTCCAGGCCCTTGGCAGAGTGTAAAGTCATCATCTGAACACTGTCTTCATGCTCTTCCGCCTGCCCGTCACCGGCATCCAGCGCTGCATTGTCCAAAAATTGCTGCAGGGGCGAGAGCTCCTCCCCCTGGGGCTGAAACTGTTTTCCCGCAACCACCAGCTCTTCCAGGTTATCTACCCGGGCCAGGCCTTTTTCCCCTTTTTCCTTCTGGAAGAAAGCTATCAGGCCCGCCTCGTGAACCACGTGCTCAATCAGGTCTTCCAGCGACAAGGCATCTGTGCCTGAATCCAACTCGTTAATCAGCACAGTAAACCCCTGTAATGCTTTCAGCGCGCGCGCGGGTAAAAGCTTGTCCCGGATTACTTCTTCGATGGCCAGCCACAGGCAAATATCCCGATTTCCGGCACATTCACGTACGACCTCCAGGGTTTTTCCACCTATACCCCGGGTGGGCGTATTGATAACCCGCTCCATAGCAGCGTCGTCGGCTCGATTTACCAGCAGGCGCAAATAGGCCAGGGCGTTGCGGATTTCCATGCGCTCATAGAATCGATGACCGCCGTAAATACGATAGGGGATACCCTCCCGCAGCAGGGCCTCTTCAAGGACTCGGGACTGGGCATTGGAGCGATACAAAATAGCGGCTGAGCTGCGAGTATTTCCGTCTTCCAGCCATCGCTCTATTTGCTCGACGATGAACCGCGCCTCGTCTTGTTCATTGAAGCCCGCATAGAGGGTGATAGGCTCCCCCATCTCACCGGCGGTCCACAGCTCCTTGCCCAGGCGGCCAAAGTTGTTGGTGATGATACCGTTGGCTGCCTGCAGGATAGTCTGCGTGGAGCGGTAGTTTTGCTCCAGGCGCACCGTTTTTGTCTCTTTAAAATCCTCGGTAAAGCGCTGTATATTCTCTATTTTCGCCCCGCGCCAGCCATAGATAGACTGGTCGTCATCCCCCACCGCTACGATAGGTATCTGTGTCCCGGCAAGCACCCGCAGCCAGGCGTATTGAATGGTATTGGTGTCCTGGAATTCGTCCACCAATATTTGTCGAAAACGATTCTGGTAATGCTGCAACACCGACGGGTTTTTTAGCCAAAGCTCATGCGCCCGCAACAATAGCTCTGCAAAATCGACCATCCCGGAGCGCTGACAGGCCGCCTCGTAGGCGCGATAAACCTGCAGCATGGTCTGCTGGTAATAGTCACCGGCTGCGGCCTGTATGTGTTCTGCGCGCAATCCCTCGTCCTTCTGGGAATTGATGTACCCCTGGGCCTGGCGGGGGGGCCAGCGACCATCATCGAGTTGCAGCTCCTTGCATATACGTTTGACCAGCCGGAGCTGGTCGTCGCTGTCCAGTATCTGGAAGTTCTGGGGCAGGCCCGCATCTTTCCAGTGGGCCTTGAGCAGGCGATGGGCGATGCCGTGAAAGGTTCCCAGCCACATACCGTGAGCGGGAAGCTGTAGCATCTCCTCCACGCGGCTACGCATTTCCTTAGCCGCCTTGTTGGTAAAGGTCACCGCCAGAATAGAAAAGGGTGAAAAATCGTGGGCTCTTATCAGCCAGGCAATGCGGTGAACAAGCACCCGTGTCTTGCCACTGCCCGCCCCCGCCAGAACCAGCATATTCCCCGGTTCGGCGGCGACGGCATCCCTTTGGGCTTCATTCAGTGAGGAGAGAATATCGGATACATCCATCGGCGCATGTTATCATTCCCGGAATATGAATAGCGACGATAAAGAAGACCATCTCGAGTCAGACGAGGATGCTTTTTACGAAGCGGACTACGATGACGATACGATCGACTACGAGCTGGACAGCGACAAGCTTCTGGATGATGAAAGCTTTGAGCCCGAGCTGATGCCGGCCTGGGGGGATGAAAAACCCGATGATGATTCTGCCTGGGAAAAGCCCGCCTTCGATGCCCAGCAGGAATACACCGAGGATTCCGGGCTCGATACGGATCAACAGTCCGAGGAAATATGGGATGAAGACGATTTCCCGGAGGAAGATTATGAACCCCCCTTACCACTGGGCCTGATCGCGGTTGCGGTCATCGCCCTGTTACTGCTGGCGGCGGGCGGCTATGGTGTAATCCAACAACGCACAGCCATGCAGGAAGAAATTCGCAGCCTGCAGGCTGCTCTTTCCACTACCTCCAGTAACACAGAAGTCACCACAAGTCGCCAGGCACAAAGAGCCCTTGTCACCCAGAATGAGAAGCTTCAAAGCGAGGTCGAGCGCTTACAACTGGAGATCCAGGGGCTGAATGAGAACCTCACTGAGCTGAAGCCCCAAGTGCCGGATAGCGAGCCGTCGATTCCCACCAAGGTGGTGACGGCCCCCCCTCCACCGAAGCCGGTGGCCGCCGCCAAAGTCTTGAGTGCGCCTCAGCCGGATGCCATCAAACCAGCTAGCGCTGAACCGAGCTCCAGCGCTAGCGTGTGGTTCGTCAATTTTGGATCCTACACCCAGGAGCCTGTTGCCAACAGCTGGGCGGCCAAGCTCAAATCAGACGAGGGGAAAGTTGTCGTCGTATCCGGCGATAAGGGAGGTACTCACTACTTCCGTGTACGTATAATAGACTTGCCCAACAGGGAGATTGCTGAAAAAATAGCACGTCAATTGGAGCAGGCACACAACTTACCCCGCCTATGGATTGGCAAACAGTAACAAAGGAAAACATTATGAGTTTGATTAAAATTACAGCACTTGGTCTTTTGCTTGGCAGCACCTACGCTGCAGCTGGCGATTGTGTAGCACCGGCAGCACCAACCATACCAGACGGCAGCAGTTCGACCATGGAACAAATGATCGCGGGGCAAACAGCAGTGAAAGCCTTTCAGGCGGCAAATATAGATTATATGGCCTGCCTGGAGCCGGCCATGACCGCTGCAGATAAGCGCCTCAAGAAGAGTTCAGGTGACGAAAAGGCCGCCGCCGAGGCTAGCTACGATGAAACACAGGCCACTTATAATGCCGCTGTTTCTGCCGAAGAAGAAGTAGCTGGCCAATTTAATGCTGCAATTCGCGTTTACAAGGCCGCCAACCCAGGCTAGTTAAGCCAGGCTCTATTTTTTGGGGGTCGGTCGCCCATTACCCATTTTGCACTTTAGCCACGTCTTCTTACAGTAGCGTATTTGAGGTGCAAAATGGGTAATGGGCGACCTGACCCCTATATTTCCATTCTTTAATCCTTGCTCTTGTGGGCCAGAACGGCCGCATTGTCCTCCCAATTCTGGCCATCGAACTGCACGATGCGGATATTCGCCGGCTTGGTATCAAGGCAATTCACATTGACGTCCATACCATCGGGGTTTGAGCGCGGAATATAAAACGGCTTTATGCCACAGTGCTTGCAGAAGTAATGTTTGGCCACACCGGTATTAAACGTGTATTCGGTGAGTGCTTCTTTACCTGTGAGCAGGTGAAAGTGAGATTTGGGGACAATCAAATGCAAAAATCCACTCTTGCTGCAAACAGAGCAATTGCATCGCTCCACTTCAACGGAGGACGGCGCCTCAACCGAAAAAGACACCAGGCCACAGTGACAACTTCCCTCGTATAACACTTATTTCTCCTCCATTTCCCGGCGTGTTACCATCAGGCAAAAAACCCCAGCGCTGATTTACTGAGGGCAACCGAGACAATATAGGCCGCTACGGCCAATGCCAACAGCCAGGCAGTTATCCGAACTACCCGGGCTTTACCAAACCGCAGGGCCACCATGCCCAGGCCAATATATAGTAATAAGGCCAGTACTTTCGCAGTAAGCCAGTCCAGTGAAAAGGGGGAGGTCTGCCAAATAAACAGCATCGCTATGGCCGACCCGAGTAAAAGGGTATCAACAATGTGCGGCAAGGTTTTTGCCATGCGCCGCTGTAGCAATTCATTGCCACGCAGCATCCAGTAACCGCGCAGGGCGAACCCCCCTATAGAAAGGACAGCACTGCTTACGTGAACAACTTTTAGTAGTTCAAACGGGGTCACTCTACCGTCACAGATTTTGCGAGATTGCGAGGCTTATCAACGTCCGTCCCCTTTTGCACCGCCACATGGTACGACAGCAATTGCAGGGCGACTGAATAAACGATAGGCATTAGCACTTCCGGGCAACTTGGCATGGCCAGCACATGTACCCGGGGTGTATCGGGAAAACTCGCCTCTTTGTCGGCAAAAACGTACAGCTCACCGCCGCGCGAGCGCACCTCCTCCAGATTGGACTTAAGCTTTTCCAGCAGTTCATCATTGGGGGCAACAGCCACCACCGGCATATCATCATCGACCAGGGCGAGCGGGCCGTGCTTCAGCTCGCCGGCGGGGTAGGCCTCGGCGTGAATATAAGAAATTTCCTTAAGTTTCAGCGCGCCCTCCATGGCGATTGGATATTGGATTCCCCTACCGAGAAACAGGGCATGGTGTTTGGGAATAAACCGTTCCGACAGGGCCTCAATAGCAGAGTCCAGCTGCAAGGTTTGATTTACATAATCGGGAAGAACGTGCAGGGCTTCGGTCAATTTCTGTTGCCCGCTCTCAGACAAAGCAGCACGACGCCCCAGGGCCACGGTCAACATTAAAAAGGCCACCAACTGTGTAGTAAACGCCTTGGTGGAAGCTACGCCAATTTCTATACCTGCCCGGGTTAGAAACACCAGGTCACTCTCTCGCACCAGCGTACTGTTATCAACATTGGCAATTACCAGGCTGCCGACAAACTCATCCTTGCCCACATTTCTCAAAGCGGCCAGGGTATCGGCCGTTTCTCCCGACTGGGAGACCATCACCAGCAATGTCCCGGGGTGCTGCACCCGGCGGCGATAACGAAACTCAGAGGCGACTTCAACCTGACAGGGAATACCCGCCAACTCCTCCAGCCAATAGCGTGCCACCATGCCAGAATGATAGCTGGTACCGCAGGCTACAATTTGCACCGCCGTCACCCGATCAAAAATTGCGGCTGCACCTTGACCAAAACGTTCGTCTTTAATCTCTATGCCCGGCGCAGTATTAAAGGTATCGGCCAGCGCTCTGGGCTGCTCGAATATTTCCTTCATCATAAAGTGGTCGTAGTCGCCGCGGTCGGCGACCTCTACCGCACTGGCTATGCGAGTACTTTTTCGTTCTACCTGTTGTTTGTCTCTATCGAAAATTTCGAGGCTGGTGGCTGTAATACGAACCAGGTCACCCTCTTCCAGAAAAATAAAACGGTCGGTCACCTGGCGCAGGGCCAGTGAATCCGAAGCCAGAAAATTTTCGCCTATACCCACGCCCACAACCAGCGGGCTGCCCTCCCGGGTCGCAACAATTTCACCGGGGTGTTCAGTATCCATTGCAGCCAGTGAGTAGGCGCCCTCCAGGCGTGCCACGGTTTCTTGCATTGCCCCCAGCAGGCTCTCACCATCGACCAGATTGCGGTGCAACAAATGGGCGACCACTTCGCTATCTGTTTCCGATTGAAACACATAGCCGACAGCAGCCAACTCTTCGCGCAGGGCCTCATGGTTTTCAATAATGCCATTGTGCACAATGACAGCTCTATCCCCGGAAGAATGGGGATGGGCATTAAGCGCTGTGGGTTTACCATGGGTTGCCCAGCGAGTGTGTGCGATGCCACTGTGACCAAGAATAGGAGCTTGTTGCTGGGCCTTTTCCATCTCTGCCACTTTTCCCTCGCGCTTGTGCAACTGCAGCTTGCCCGCGTCGTCCAGAACCGCCATACCGGCAGAGTCGTAGCCACGGTATTCCAGTCGCCTCAGGCCTTCTAATAGTATTTCAGATACTTCTCGTTGCGCCGTCGCCGCTACAATGCCACACATCGTTAATCACCTGCCTTCTTAGTGGGCCGCTGCCAGCCGTGAATATTTTTCTGCCGCGCTCGACTGACCGCCAGCTCATTTTTTCCCACCGCTCTGGTAACCGTGGAACCGGCCCCGACAAAGCCACCTTCCGCTATTGTCACCGGCGCCACAAGCGTACTGTTAGAGCCGACAAATACGCCGTTGCCAATCTCGGTTTTCGATTTATTGACACCGTCATAGTTACAGGTAATGGTACCGGCACCAATATTGACGCCATCGCCCATTTCGCAATCGCCCACATAACTTAAATGGTTTACCTTGCTGCCTGCACCGATAGTAGATTTTTTCATCTCGACGAAGTTGCCGACCCGGGCGGCTTCTCCCAGCGTCGTACCGGGGCGCAGCCTGGCATAGGGCCCCACCGAACAATCTTTGCCAACCACACAGTCCTGCAAGTGACTGAATGCATGAATAGAGGCACCATCTGCCACAGCGACGTCGATCAATACACAATTCGGGCCAATAGTAACTCCACTGCCCAATTCTACCCTACCTTCAATAACAACATTTACATCGATGCTGACATCGTCACCACAACACAGAGAGCCGCGAATATCCAGACGGTTTGAATCTGCGATGGAGACACCTTCACGCATCAGTTCGTTGGCTTGCAAGCGCTGGTATTCCCGCTCTACCTGGTTTAACTGAGCCCTGTCGTTAACGCCCTGCACTTCCAATTCAGAACTGGCCTCGCAGGAGCCAATTGTTTTTCCTGCCTCGACAGCCAGGCTCAGTATATCCGGCAAGTAGTATTCACCCTGCTTGTTGTCACTGCCCACCTGCGGCAAATACTCGCATAAGTCCGCTGCCGGTGCTGCTAACACGCCGGTGTTTACTTCCTCTATCAAACGCTGTTTGTCCGTCGCGTCTTTTTCCTCGACAACTTCCAGTAACACACCGCGTTCGCCGCGAATTATTCTACCAAGCCCATAGGGGTTTTCCACCACTGCCGTTAGCAGGGCGGGGGCGCGCTGCGCTTTTTCTACAAGCCTTTTTAAGGTTGCCGAACCAAGCAGGGGTACATCACCGTATAAAACCAACACCGTACTGTCCTGTGCAATGGCTGGCATGGCCTGCAATACGGCATGACCCGTCCCCAGCTGTTCTGCCTGTAGCACCCAGCGTAATGGATACGCAGCCAGAGCCGCTTCAACCTGCGCCGCCCCGTGACCAACAACCACGTGAATTGCCAGGGGCTCCAGCTCCTGCGCCGCGCGCACAACATGCTCCAGCAAGGGTCGCCCGGCCACTTTGTGTAACACCTTGGGCAGGCTGGACTTCATTCGGGTACCCTGGCCGGCTGCCAGGATAATAACTTCTAAATTCATAGCTAGAGCTCTGCTTGTATTGTTATATGTCAAAATATCTTTGACATTTTTAGCACGAAAGAGGCATATTAAACAGTAACTATTCGAATACAAGAACACATGTCACAAATAAAATGACAACAATTAAGCTCGAAAGCCTACACCAACTTGGCCTTGATGACCGCCAGATTAGCATCTACCGGACACTGCTGCGTCTGGGGCCAGCATCTATACGGGATGTGGCAGCTGAATCCGGTATTAACCGGGGCAGTACCTATGAAACGCTTAAACAATTGGCCACCAAGGGCATCGTCAGTTATTTTCCCAAGGGTCGGCGGCGTGTTTTCCAGGCAGAAGATCCGGAGCGACTTTTAAGCCTGGGAGAAAGCAAGCAGCAAGCACTGACTGTCGCCATGGATCAGCTGCGCAAAGAAGTTATCCCCGCCCTGAAGCAGACTCAGTCTGAATTCAGCCTGGGTAATGTACGGTTCTATGAGGGAGACGATGGTGTCGAGCTGGTACTGAGAGACATTCTGGACAGCTGCGGAAAAAATCCCGAGAAGGGCTATGCGGTTATTTCGACGAAAACCCTGCGTGAACACCTGTACCGGCCCTTCCCCAACTTCACCAAACAGCGGGTTAGCCGGGGGATTAAAGTGCGAGTGCTGGCGGTGGGAGAGGGGGGCGATGAAGCGGAGTTTGCCGAGCGAAAATGGCTGCCCGCCGGAGATGCTACCGACGCTTCTTATATTGCAATTTATCCGCCAAAAGTTGCCATGATTACTTTAGCGAGTAATAAATATCCAGTGGTAGTTATCATCGACTCCACCGCCATTGCATCTACTCAGCAGATTTTATTCGATACCCTGTGGAAACTGTTGTAATCAACAGCCGTACTATTGGGTTAACGACTTTTCGCTATTTAAAAAAAAGCCCCGACTATTGCCGGGGCTTAATCTATTTTTCACAAAGCGGAAGGCTTTCTAACCGCGACCCGCGCGATTCTTCAGCTTGCGCAATGTTGCCAGTTGCGCGGCGGTCTCGGCCAGGCGGGCAGAAGCGCGACCATAGTCAAACTCGCCGGATTGATTCTCCAGAGCGTGCTCTGCTTCCCTGCGCGCCTCTTCTACAGCGGCTTCGTCCATGTCGTGCGCCCGCAGTGCGGTATCCGCCAAGATAGAAACGATGCCGGGCTGTACTTCCAGGAAGCCACCGGAAACGTAAAAAATTTCCTCGTCTCCGTTCTGGGTTACTATCCGAACAGGGCCGGGAACCAGGGATGTCAGAAGCGGAGCATGGCCATAACCAACGCCCAGCTCACCTATTTCTCCACTGGCGACCAACATTTCGATCAGTCCGGAGAAAATTTCTTCCTCTGCGCTTACGATATCGCAGTGAATTGTCATAGCCATAAAAAGACCTCGCTATCGCCTCAAGCCCTTACAGGGTTTTCGCTTTCTCAACGGCTTCTTCAATACCGCCAACCATATAAAATGCCTGCTCAGGCAGGTGATCGTACTCACCCGCCAGGATGCCGGTAAAGCCGGCAATGGTGTCTTTCAGCGATACATACTTACCGGGGGAGCCGGTAAAGATTTCCGCCACATGGAAAGGCTGTGACAGGAAACGTTCAATTTTACGGGCGCGATCCACGCTCAGCTTGTCTTCTTCAGACAGCTCGTCCATTCCCAGAATGGCAATGATGTCCTTCAGTTCTTTGTAACGCTGCAGAACTGACTGTACACCACGGGCCACGTCATAGTGCTCGGTACCGATAATCAATGGATCCAGCTGACGCGATGTGGAATCCAGTGGATCGATCGCTGGGTAAATACCCTTTGAAGCAATATCACGGCTCAATACAACGGTAGAGTCCAGGTGGGCAAAGGTGGTTGCCGGAGACGGGTCAGTCAAATCATCCGCCGGTACGTATACCGCCTGAATTGAAGTAATGGAGCCCGCTTTAGTGGAGGTAATACGCTCCTGCAGAACACCCATTTCTTCTGCCAGTGTGGGCTGGTAACCCACCGCAGAAGGCATACGGCCCAACAGTGCAGACACCTCGGTGCCCGCCAGTGTGTAACGGTAAATGTTGTCGATAAACAGCAGTACATCTTTGCCATCGTCGCGGAATTTTTCTGCCATGGTCAGGCCGGTCAGGGCCACGCGCAAACGGTTTCCAGGGGGCTCATTCATCTGCCCGTATACCATTGCCACTTTAGAATTGGACGGTGTCTCCACATCGACAACC
>JADFVW010000152.1 GCA_015222725.1 Pseudomonadota bacterium
ATGAAAATCCGTCCGCTGTACGACCGCGTGGTCGTTCGTCGCAACGAAGAAGAAGAGACCACCTCTGGTGGCATTATTTTGGCTGGTTCCGCGAAGGAAAAGCCCAATCAGGGTGAAGTGGTTGCCGTTGGTGAAGGCAAGCTGCTCGATAGCGGTGATGTTCGTCCATTGGCTGTCAACGTCGGCGATAAGGTTGTATTCGGTCAGTATGCCGGTAGCAATACCATCGAAATCGATGGCGAAGAGCTGATCATCATGGGCGAAAGCGAGATTTTCGGCGTCGTTGAGTAAGCATCGGCTGCCAGCTATCTGGTCAAATCGCTTGTAAGACTTTTGCTCGTAAACATATAGATTAATTTGTAAGGAACACAATCATGGCTAAAGACGTAATTTTCGGTGATAGCGCCAGGCAGCGCATGCTGAACGGCGTAAATATTTTGGCAGATGCCGTTAAGGCAACTCTGGGCCCCAAGGGGCGTAACGCAATTATCGACAAATCTTTCGGTGCTCCCACCGTGACTAAAGACGGCGTGTCGGTAGCGAAAGAAATTGAATTGAAAGACAATATCGAGAACATGGGCGCACAGATGATCAAGGAAGTTGCTTCCCAGGCATCTGACGCTGCCGGCGACGGTACCACAACGGCTACTGTTCTGGCTCAGTCCATTGTTAATGAGGGCCTCAAGTCTGTGGCTGCTGGCATGAATCCTATGGACCTTAAACGCGGCATAGACAAAGCGGTCGCCGCTGCAGTTGAGGTTATCTCCGCTGCAGCTGCGCCCTGTGAAGATGCCAAGGCCATTGCCCAGGTTGGCAGCATTTCTGCCAACAGTGACATTCATATTGGCGATATTATTGCCGAAGCGATGGATAAAGTAGGCAAGGAAGGCGTTATCACCGTTGAAGAGGGCACGGGTCTGGAAAATGAGCTGGACGTGGTTGAAGGTATGCAGTTTGATCGTGGTTACCTGTCTCCCTACTTCATCAACAACCAGGAAAACATGAGCGCTGACGTTGAAGCACCCTACATCCTGCTGGTGGACAAGAAAATCTCCAACATCCGCGAATTGTTGCCCCTGCTGGAGCAGGTAGCCAAGGCTTCCAGGCCTCTGGTTATTATTGCTGAAGATGTGGAAGGCGAAGCGCTGGCAACCCTGGTTGTTAACAACATGCGTGGCATCGTCAAGGTAACTGCCTGTAAGGCACCTGGCTTTGGTGATCGTCGTAAGGCCATGCTGCAGGACATCGCTGTATTAACCGGCGGTACTGTGATTTCTGAAGAAGTGGGCCTGGACCTGGAGTCTGCGACTCTGGAACACCTGGGCAGCGCCAAGCGCGTCACCATGGACAAGGACAACAGCACCGTTATCGATGGTGCTGGCGATGCGGACACTATTCACGCCCGTGTTTCTGAGGTCCGCGTGCAAATTGAGAATACTTCCTCCGATTACGATCGCGAAAAGTTGCAAGAGCGTGTGGCCAAGCTGGCCGGCGGTGTTGCGGTGATCAAGGTTGGTGCAGCCACCGAGATCGAAATGAAAGAGAAGAAGGCCCGTGTTGAAGACGCGCTGCACGCAACCCGTGCCGCAGTTGAAGAGGGCGTGGTTGCCGGTGGCGGTGTTGCCCTGGTTCGTGCCCTCATCGAGCTGGGTGACCTGACCGGCGATAACGAAGACCAGAATCACGGTATTAATTGTGCGCTGCGCGCGATGGAAGCGCCACTGCGCCAGATCGTTGCCAACGCTGGTGATGAAGCTTCTGTCGTACTGGACAAAGTACGCCAGGGCGAAGGTAACTTCGGCTACAATGCGGCCACCGGCGAATATGGCGACATGATCGACATGGGTATTCTCGACCCCGCAAAAGTAACTCGCGCTGCATTGCAGGCAGCGGGTTCTGTTGCTGGCTTGATGATTACCACTGAAGTGATGATTGCCGATGCCGTTGAAGAAGGCGGCGCTGGTGCTCCAGCTATGCCTGACATGGGCGGTATGGGAGGCATGGGTGGAATGATGTAAGTCCCTCCTTCTGCTTCCTGAAGAAACCCCGCCTGGTGCGGGGTTTTTTTATGTCTCCGGTCGCTAGAGGGTGTACAATAACGGCGGTTAAATCCATAACAAAAAAAGGTGATTTTATGATTCTCGAATTTATTTTCAGGTGGGCACACGTGATGTTCGGCATTACCTGGATAGGTTTGCTGTACTACTTTAACTTTATTCAGGGTGAATATTTCAAGGAAGCCGAGGCCGATGCCAAAGCTGACGCGGTTAAGAAGTTGGCTCCGCGCGCGCTGTGGTGGTTTCGCTGGGGTGCGATGTTTACCTTCCTGACGGGCCTCAGCCTGTTGCACATGGTAGGTGCCAGTACCAATATTCTGGGCATGCCGATGATTTGGATGGGGGCACTGGCGGGTATTTTCATGTTCCTCAACGTCTGGCTGATTATCTGGCCTAACCAGAAAATTGTTCTGGGTCTGGTAGAGGGTGATGGCCCTGCTGCTGCGGCTAAAGCCGGTCTGGCATCACGCACCAATACTTTGTTCTCTGGCCCGATGTTGATGGGTATGCTGGCTTCCAAGCACCTGGTTGTCACAGGTTCCGACATGGGCTTTTATGCCGCGTGTGCCATTATTGTCGCGCTTGAAGTGAACGCGGTAGTTGGCAAGATGGGCCCCATGGCTTCGGTTAAGGGTGTAATCCACTCCAGCATTGGCCTGACCGTCGTGCTGGGTGCCCTGATGTTAATGCTCTAGGTAGTAACATTGATGCCTCATGATGACCTGGACCACATTCCCTCCATAGTGCCCTCGCGGGACACGGAAACCCACTTTGCCCCAGGCCAGGCGCGTGCTGCGCGAACAGCGCGGGGCAAAAGTAAGGGCGGCGGCGGTTCTTCCGCCGGAAGCTCCGGTGGGTCGGGAATATGGGGCAGGTTATTTGTGACGGTCTCTCTGGTCGTTGCCGCTGTTGCCTGTGCCTGGGCGTGGCAGCTACAAGAGCAGTTGGAGCAGTCGGGCCATCTCATGGCCAGGTATGAAGTGCGCATTGCCGACCTGGAAGACCGGCTCTCGGATACGGATGAGGGCCTCAGCCAGAATACCGCCGCCATGGCGGTGAAGATCAAAGAGCTATATTCCGAGGTTGATAAACTCTGGGCATCGGCCTGGCGCAAGAACAAAGCCAAAATCGAGGCTCTGGAAAAAAGCAGCAGAACAAATACCAAGAAGCTAACCAGTACAGAAAAATCCCTGGCCACAGCACAATCACAGCTCAAGGTCGCCTCCGCTGATCTCGCCAAGTTGAAAAGTGTAGCCGGTGACCTCGGCCGCTTGATGACCAGTGCCAAGGCCAATCAGTCTGAGGTTGAACGTGTGGCAGATGACCTGAATCGTATCAACCTGGAGTTTGCCAAGATTGGCAAGCAGGTCAGGGATAACAAAGAGTGGCTGGATTCTATTAACGCCTTCCGCAGTCAGACCAACTCTGCTTTGACCCGGATGCAGGCGGATATCAGGGCATTGCAAGCCGCCCCCTAAACTAACAGACGGGGTCAGGTCGCCCATTACCCCACTGGTATATGGGTAATGGGCGGCCTGACCCCACCGGTAGGCGGTCGCGTCCCGTTTTCCACGGTCTCTTTATACCTCTCTTGGTTGGAATCCCACGCCCGTGAGAGGTATAAAGAGACCGTGGAAAACTACTTCCGGGTAAATATCAACATACCTTGATGATAGCGCATAGGTAGCTGAATGCTTCGGTGAGACATGCTCACGGGCGTGGGGTTCCAACCAAGAGTATGTCTCACCGAGGCAGTCAGCGGGATATTATCCACCACACCTGAAGTTGATTGATACTCGGTGTATAATACCTCTCCGATTTTACTGTCCATCCTCACACAGGACGAAAGCCATGACCGTGATCCGTCAGGACGATTTCATTGACAGCGTGGCCGATGCGCTGCAGTTTATTTCCTACTACCACCCGGTAGATTTTGTGAAGGCCGTGTTTGAAGCCTATGAGCGGGAGCAGAACCCCGCTGCGAAAGATGCTATGGCGCAAATATTGATCAATTCGCGGATGTGCGCTATGGGTCACAGGCCTATTTGCCAGGACACCGGTATCGTCACGGTCTTCCTGAAAATTGGTATGGATGTGCAGTGGGATTCGACGCTGTCTGTGTCTGAGATGGTGAATGAGGGCGTGCGTCGTGCTTATACCCATCCGGATAACGTATTGCGGGCGTCTATTCTCGACGACCCGGCCGGTGCCCGCAAGAATACCGGAGACAACACGCCGGCGGTGATCCATATGGAAGTTATTGCAGGCGATACAGTGGATGTGCAGGTGGCGGCCAAGGGCGGTGGCTCCGAGAACAAATCCAAGCTGGTTATGCTCAACCCCTCCGACAGTATTGTCGACTGGGTAGTAAAGACGGTGCCAACCATGGGGGCCGGCTGGTGTCCGCCGGGTATGCTGGGTATTGGCATTGGTGGCACCGCAGAAAAAGCTGCGGTAATGGCCAAGGAAGCCTTGATGGACCCCATTGATATCCACGATTTGCGCAAGAAGGGCCCCGAAAACAGGGTCGAAGAGTTGCGCCTTGAAATTATGGATGCGGTCAATAAATTGGGTATAGGCGCCCAGGGCCTCGGTGGCTTGACCACGGTGATGGATGTCAAAATCAAGGATTTTCCGACCCATGCGGCCTCTCTACCCGTTGCCATGATTCCCAATTGTGCCGCCACCCGGCACGCGCATTTCGTATTGGACGGGTCTGGGCCATCCCTGCAAACTCCACCCAATATTGACGATTGGCCCGATATTACCTGGGACGTGGGAGACAATGTAAGGCGGGTTAACCTCGATACGGTGACCCGGGAGGAGGCCGCCGAATGGCAGCCGGGCGACACAATTTTATTATCCGGCACCATGTACACCGGCCGCGATGCTGCTCACAAAAAAATGAAAGAACTGATCGAAAGTGGTGAGGGGCTGCCCGCAGAGGTGGACCTGAAAGGCAAGTTTATCTATTACGTGGGCCCTGTTAACCCGGTCCGGGATGAAGTCATGGGCCCGGCGGGTCCCACTACTGCTACCCGAATGGACAAGTTCACCGACTTCATTCTGGAAGAGACAGGTCTGCTGGGCATGATCGGCAAGGCAGAGCGCGGCCCCACAGGTATCGCAGCCATCAAGAAACACCGCGCGGTTTATCTGATGGCGGTAGGCGGGGCAGCTTATCTGGTCTCCAAAGCTATCATCTCTGCCAAAGTTATTGCCTTCCCCGAGATGGGCATGGAAGCCATCTACGAGTTTGAGGTGAAAGATATGCCGGTGAGTGTAGCGGTTGATGCGCGCGGCAACTCGGTACATGAAATTGGTCCGAAAATCTGGAAGAAGAAGATCGAAGAGCAGGTCATAAAGCTTGTCTGAGACCTTTTACTGGCACGATTATGAAACCTTCGGTACAGATCCCTCCCGGGACAGGGCCGTGCAATTTGCCGGGCTGCGCACCGACAAAGACCTGAATGTTATCGGCGAGCCACTTGTAATCTACAGTAAGCCCGCCAGGGATGTATTGCCACAGCCCATGGCCTGCCTGATAACCGGTATAAGTCCCCAAAAAGCACTGGAAGCAGGGCTCCCCGAAAATGAGTTCATTCGGCTGATACACGAGCAATTCACCGTGCCCGGTACCTGCGGCGTCGGTTATAACTCCCTGCGCTTCGATGATGAAGTCACGCGCTATACCCTGTACCGAAATTTTTACGACCCCTACGGGCGGGAGTGGCAGAACGGCAATTCCCGCTGGGACATCATTGACCTGCTGCGTACCGCCTACGCCCTGCGCCCCGAAGGCATCAACTGGCCGAAGCGCGAAGATGGCCTGCCCAGTTTTCGCCTGGAGGAGTTAACCGCTGCCAACGGCATTGGGCACGAGTCTGCGCACGATGCCCTGTCCGATGTGCATGCCACCATAGCCATGGCCAGGCTGGTGAAAGAGAAACAGCCCAAGCTGTATGACTACGTGGTCAATAGCAAAGATAAACGCTCGGTGTTGGCACAACTCGATATTCGCGCAATGAAGCCCATTTTGCATGTATCTGGCATGTTCGGGGCCGCGCGTCACAGCATTGCCCTGGTAGTGCCCCTGGCGATGCATCCTGATAATAAAAATGAAGTCATCTGCTACGACCTGAGCGTCGACCCACAGAGCCTGCTTGATTTATCCGCAGCGCAAATACAGGACCTGCTGTATACCAAAACAGAAGATTTTCCTGAAGGCGTACAGCGCCCCGGACTAAAATCAATCCACATCAATAAGTGCCCGGTTATCGTGCCCGCTAAAATGGCGACACCCGAGATAGCCCAGCGCCTTGATATTAACGGGCAAGCCTGTCGCGCTCATTTGGCCGCCCTGCGTGAATATAAGGAGGTGGATAAAGCGGCCTTCAATGAGAAAATCCAGGCTGTGTACACCGGCCGCAAGTTTCCAACTCAGACCGACCCCGACCGAATGCTGTACTCCGGCGGTTTTTTCTCCAATAGTGATCGTCGGACGATGGATAGACTGTTAAATAGCAGCGCCGATGACCTGGCCTCCACCACCTTCCCCTTTGAAGATGTCCGTCTGCCCGAAATGCTATTCCGGTATCGGGCCAGAAATTTTCCAGAGAGTCTGTCCCCGGAGGAGAGCGCCCAGTGGGAAGAGTACCGTTTCGCCTACCTCACCGACCCTGAAATGGGCGCGAGCATCTGTATGGAGCAGTACCAGGAGGAAATTGAGTCACTCCTTGGTGGTGATGATCTTAGCGATGCTAAGCGGGTGTTACTGGAGCAGTTGCTGGAATACGGTGATTCGCTGCTTGGATAGTATCTCTTATTCTCCAATAAATTCAGGGTGCTCCCGCTTCAACCATTCATTAAGCAGCATCCAGAGTTGCTCTGCATGTTCTATGCATTCGCTTACTGCACTATCTGCCACCAGATCACCCGAATAATCTGCGACATTGCGCTGTTTACGCAATGCATCAAGTACAATCATGGTTTCTCTATCCAGCCCTATAGTGCGCGGCAGGGTCTGGATCATGGTTTGATGATGGCCGGGTTTGCTGGTGAGAGTTCTATAACCATTTGCCTGTAGAGCAGCGTTGGATATTTGCATTATGGCTTTGTAGGCGGCATCAAAGCGGTTTTCGTTACTAACTGCCGTAATTTGAGAATCCTTGAAATTACGTTTTGCGGCCTCCATAAGCCTCTGAATGGTAAATGGGTCGGATTCAATGCGCTCCAGGCTTAATCCAACCAGGTTATCCAAGCTCATCAATGTCTCCTATTATTTTGATGCTTGGTTTGTCCAGAATTTCGCGAATAAATGCCGAGCTTTTCTCTCTTGCTGTTAACCATTCCCTGGCGCTATACACTTTTGGGTTTATTTCTCTGCCAAGAAGTTCTTGTGTGGAATAGAGTGCTTTTACCACGTCGGAGAAGCCTGCTTTTCCCACTATTAGTAAATCTATATCGCTTATACTTGTGGATTTGCCGCTGGCAATAGAACCGAAAATCAAAGCCACGTCAATGTCCTCATTTAGTGGGGTTAATGCTTCCCTTACAACATCTGCTACCCCGGACGTTTTGCGTAAAATACTGGATAGTTCTTCAATAATTAAACAATCGCTGTTTGCTTGATAGCTCACCTGGTTTCCTCTGCTGGATTTTTTCAGGATCCCAGCTTTGGCCAACTTCCTCAGTTCTTTATGCAAGGTGCCTGGAACAGTTCCAGTGAGGCGCGCAATTTCTCTTACATGGTAGGCCTGTTCAGGGCGCAATAACAGTAAGCTCAATACTCGACGGCGGTATTCCTTAAACATTATTTCAGCTAATAGTGATGACATGGCGGGCTCGGCGAGTTTATCAAAAAATGCAATGTAGCCAAATTAGCTTCGAATGTAGCCATTATTGCTTCATCTGTCAAGCCCTCCCTGCTGCTACCCTCGAAAAACTGCGCCAATGAAACTAGCTCCGTAAACACGGAACTTACCATTGATTCAATTGGTATTATGTAGCTGTCTCTCAACCACACGCTCATTATAATAGTAAATAATTTAATTCTAGAGTTGGTTCGATTGAAGGTCTGGGTGGTATAGCCCCTTTTCAGGACCGTCTGAGGCCATGGATGGCCGAGGCCGAGCTCGCATGGATGCGTATTTTGCGTGTCCTGAAAAGGGGCTATACCACCCAGGCCGCAGCGGACCAGGCCAAAATCAAAATTACACAAGGTTAATAAACGTGCAATTCGCCGGTAGTCACATCTTGTCAGTACACCAGTTCGAACGAGCCGATGTAGAGCGGATATTCTCCGTTGCCGATGACATGCTGCCCTACGCCCAGCGCAGCAGGGTGACCAAGGTACTGGACGGCGCAATTCTGGGCTCCATGTTCTTCGAGCCCAGCACCCGCACCCGGGTAAGCTTCGGCAGTGCCTTCAATATGCTGGGCGGCGAAGTACGCGAAACTACAGGTTTTGAAAACTCTGCAATCGCCAAGGGCGAGTCATTGTATGACACCGCCAGAGTGCTCAGTGGTTACTCCGATGTGATTGTCATGCGTCACCCCACCCCCGGCTCTGTGTCTGAATTTGCCGCAGCCAGCCGCGTGCCCGTTATTAATGGCGGCGACGGCAGTAATGAGCACCCCAGCCAGGCGCTGCTGGATTTGTATACCATCAAAAGTGAACTGGCGGCGCGGGGTCGTGGCATAGACCAGTTGCGCATCGCCATGGTGGGCGACCTGCGCCACGGCCGCACCGTCCACTCTCTGTGCAAACTGCTCTGCTTGTTCAATGACTTACAGGTGGTGTTGGTGTCGCCTGAAGAGCTCAGCATGCCGGCAGAGATAGTGGAGGAATTACGCACCCAGGGCCACGCGGTGCTGGAGAGCGACGTTCTGGAGGAGAGTATTGCGCATGTGGATATCGTCTATTCCACGCGTATTCAGGAAGAGCGCTTTGCCTCCCAGGAGGAGGCCGATCTTTACCGTGGCCGATTCCGGCTTAATCAAAGCGTCTATACCAGTCACTGCGAGCCCAATACCGTTATTATGCATCCCCTTCCCAGGGATTCCCGCGATAATGCCCGGGAACTGGACGATGACTTGAACGACAACCCCAACCTGGCTATTTTCAGGCAGACAGACAATGGGGTGCTGGTGCGTATGGCGCTATTTGTCCTGATTCTCGACGTAGCTGACCAGGTTGATCAGCATGCCAGGGACGTTAACTGGTACACACAGCGGCGTTTTTAGCGCCCCGTTCTGTTATGACCAGCCCAAATAAACCGCAAGACTCTCGCTCCGGGAGTACAACCCAGAAGACGCCCGGGCTGCTGCGCTCCAGTGCCACAGTGGGCTTTATGACGATGCTGTCGCGGGTATTGGGTCTGGTGAGGGACATTGTTATAGCTGGCTTTGTCGGGGCCAGCGCCAATGCTGATGCCTTTTTCGTGGCTTTCAAGATACCCAACTTTTTGCGCAGGCTGTTTGCGGAAGGCGCCTTTTCGCAGGCCTTTGTGCCGGTGCTGGCAGATTACAAGGCGCAGGGCAGTATCGAGGCCGTTCGCGCCCTGATTAATCGAATTGCCGGTGTGTTGGGCGGGGTTTTGCTTCTTATTTCTGGCGTGACTGTTCTGGCAGCACCGATAGTGGCCTCTATTTTCGCGCCGGGGTTTATCGGTGACCCCTACAAGTTCCAGCTCACCACCCAGATGATTCGGGTGACCTTCCCCTATCTGTTTCTTATATCGATGACGGGATTTTGTGGCGCTATTCTCAATAGCTATGGCCGTTTCAGTGTGCCCGCGTTCACGCCGGTATTCCTCAATTTATCCCTTATAGCAGCGGCGACGTTGGCAGCTCCCTGGTTTGAAGAGCCGGTGTTTGCCCTGGCCTGGGGTGTATTTCTGGCCGGCGTAATCCAACTGCTGTTCCAGCTGCCTTTTTTATACAAGCTGGATCTGGTTCCAAAGCCGATTTGGGATACCCGGGATGAGGGCGTACGGCGCATCATGAAGTTGATGGTGCCGGCATTGTTCGGTGTGTCGGTGAGTCAGATAAATTTGCTACTCGATACCGTGCTGGCTTCATTTTTGCCCACCGGCAGTGTGTCCTGGCTCTACTACTCCGACAGGCTGGCGGAATTGCCCCTGGGAGTGTTTGGCATAGCCATAGCCACCGTTATCCTGCCCAATCTGTCGGCACACAAGTCTGCCTCACGGGACCAGCAATTCACGCAAACCCTGGACTGGGCGGTTCGCTGCGTTCTGTTAATTGCCATTCCCTCGGCGGTGGCATTGATGCTGCTGGCGGAACCTATTCTAATTACCCTGTTTCAGTATGACGCCTTTACCGTCAGGGACGTGGGTATGGCGGCGTGGAGCCTGCGGGCTTACAGTCTGGGATTGATCGCATTCATGCTGATTAAGGTGCTGGCGCCGGGGTATTACGCCAGACAGGATATTGCTACGCCCGTGTCAATTGGGATCAAGGCGATGGTGGCAAATATGATTTTGAACTTCCTGTTTGTATTGCCGTTGATGCACTACTGGAATATGGGCCATGTTGGCCTGGCCCTGGCCACTAGCGTGGCGGCCTGGCTCAATGCCGGTCTGCTCCTGCGTGGATTGCTGAAAGAGGGTGTATACCACTTCCAGAAGGGTTGGCTGCCTTATATTGTGCGCCTGCTCGCTGCGACAGCAATAATGGCCGGGGTTGTCTTGTATAGTTCCCCAGACAGTGCGACCTGGCTGGATTGGTCCTGGGACACCCGGGCGCTTAAGATGAGCATGGTGTGTGGTAGCGGGGTCCTGTTCTATCTATTTATCCATGTGTTGGGTGGTACACGCCTGCACCAATTGCGTGCGCCCTCAGCTCAGCTGTAGCTTTGGGGGTGGGGAGTTGGTCATATTATGTGGCGGGCAGCCATAGGCTATAGCTGTGTATTTCGATATACTTGCCCGTTC
>JADFVW010000153.1 GCA_015222725.1 Pseudomonadota bacterium
AACTGATCCCGGCTAACAATCGCCAGGGCAGCCGCACCCCGGTATTCAACCGACACAATGAACAGGCGAGCAGCACCGGCATCTGCCACATACTTTTTTATCCCGTGTAAGACAAGGTCATCGCTCACAGAGCAGCTCACCTGCAGATCGCCCCAATCACCGTTTTCAAGGAGTGCAGCTGTGGCTGGCATCCCCTCGATGATGCCGGGCAGCAGGCGCTCAATCTGCTCAGTATTTCCGGCGCGCGCTATCAACTGTGCCGCCAGGGTTGTGCTGATAAACGGTGTGCCCAACAGGGCGCGACCCATGCACTCCACCACCGGAACAACCGCAGATACGCCCAATTGTGAGCCACCACAGGTTTCGGGCAGGGCAATACCCAGCCAACCCAGGGACACCATTTCGTCCCAGGTCTTTGCGTCGTAAGCCAGGACGGAACCCAGTTGCGCGCGCACGGCGGCGATAGGGGATTTGTCCCGGCAGAACTCCCTGGCGGTATCGAGAATCATGCCCTGCTCTTCGCTGAACTGAAGTTCTGTATTTCCAATAACTGACATGTTGATAAGCTCCTTACTTCGGCAAGCCGAGAATGTGTTCCGCAACAATATTGGCCTGCACCTGGCTGGTGCCGCCCCCGATCGTAGCGGAAAAGCTATTAAAATAGGCCCGTTGCCAGAAGCCGCCCTGGCGCGCCTCATCGTCGCCCACATAAAGACTGCCGGCGGCACCCTGGGCATTGATGGCAAACTGGCGCATGCGGCGAGAATATTCTGTCCACCGCAGTTTGTTAGATAGCGGCAGCGAGAAGGGGTAGTCCGTGGTCAGCGCTGTGATAGCCGACCTCCGATCGCCCAGGGAGATGGCCTTTTCTTCCATGATCAACCTTACCAGTTGATCGCGAATAGCAGCGTCTTGCAGTATCGGCTCGCCATCGCGAGTCACATCGCCCAACTCATCAATCATGTCGTCTATCACAACACGCACGAAAGCCAGTCCACCCGCTGCGCCGGCCTCGGCCCCGCGCTCGTATTGCAGGGTTTTCATGGCGATTTTCCAGCCCTGGCCCTCCTCACCCATCAGGCAGTCGGCTGGAATTCTCGCGTCGGTAAAAAATGTTTCAGTAAAGCCGTATTCACCGGTGAGTTTTTGAATGGGCCGGGGGTCTATGCCATGAATCTTCATGGGGGACAGAAAATATGACAGGCCATCATACTTGCGCTCGGCCTCGGGATTGGTGCGGGCCAGCAAGATCATATACTTGGCATAATTGCCCATGGTTGTCCAAATTTTAGTGCCGTTTACGACGTAGTCATCGCCATCACGCACAGCGCGTATTTGTGCATTGCCCAGATCGGAGCCATTATCCGGTTCGGAAAACCCCTGGCACCAGATGTCTTCACCGCTGAGAATGCCCTTAAGATACTTGGCCTTCTCCTGCTCTGTGCCGATATCATTAATCAGCGGGCCCGCCCAGCCCAGACCTATAATATTGAAAGCGATGGGCACCAGATGCCGACGCATTTCCGAGTCGGCAATTGTCTGGAAAACGGGCTCCACTCCACCACCACCATACTCTTTCGGCCATGCCAGCCCGAGGTAGCCGGCGGACCACATTTTATATTGCCACTCCCGCAGGAAATCCAGCTGTTGCTCAGACCCGACTTCCATAAAAGACTGGGGCAACAAAAAACCCGGGGAGGCCGGCTTATTGTCTTTCATCCACGCCGACACTTGCGCCCGAAAGTCTTCTTTTTCCTGTTCAGTTACACTCACCTGGCAGTTCCTCTCAATTTTTTACGGGGGCTGTTACGCCCAGAAGGGCTTGCGTTTCTCTATAAAGGCCAAAGTGCCATCCCGGCCCTCATCGCTATTAATCGCAGCAGAAAAGTCATCCGACGCGCGATCTAACAGGGCTTCCAGCTCGGTACTTGCCACGTCCAGTAGCAAGCGCTTGGTTATTGCAGTGGCATTGGGAGCGCAGCGGCGAAGTTTAGTCAGAACTTCATCCAGTTTGCTCTGCATGGCCTCTTCTCCCTCCGTCACGTAGTGCACCAGACCAAGCCGCACAGCCTCCGCACCACCAATACGCTCGCCCAACAAAGCCAGGCGCCGGGTTTGGGTTAAACCGATGCGCATTACTACAAAGGGCGCAATTTGTGCCGGGGGAATACCCAGACCGGTTTCGGGCATGGCCAGCTTTGCCCCGCTATCGGCAATGGCGATATCCGAAATGCAAGCCAGACCAAAACCACCGCCCAGTACCGCGCCTTCCAATAAAGTAATGACTAGTTGGGGGGCCCGATTTACCCGGGTGATCATGCGGCCAAAAGCCCGGTTAAATTCCCAGGCCGCTTTTTTAGCTTGCTCCGGTGTTTGGGTAATTTTGTTCATGCCGGATATATCACCCCCGGCACAAAAGTGACCCCCGGCGCCGCGCAGCACTACCGCGCGGATATCCCGTGACTGTTCTATCGCATCGAAGGTCTGCATAACTTCGCTGACCAGCTTGTCATTCATCGCATTGCGCTTTTGCGGTCGATTCAAGGTCAGGTAGAGCACACCGTCCTCTATGTTCAGCAGTATTTCTTCACAGTCTGGCAATTGCATATCTATTTTCCCGTCGGTTTAAGAGGTGAAGCTTTCGGTCTAGAAGCGTGCAACACCCCAGCTATTGGCTTGCACTTCGCGGCGATCGCTGTCCCGGCACACATCCAGAATATAGGCCAGTACCTCCCGCGTATCGCGCGGGTCGATAATGCCGTCATCCCACACACGGGCTGTATTGACCAGTGCGCGGGATTTGGCTTCCATGGTGTCGACTACGCCTTTCTCCATGGCATCCAGGGCATCGGTGTCTACTTCACCGCCCCGGGCCATTTTCGCTTCAATCACCGTTCGCATCACCGACCCCGCCTGGGCGGGACCCATCACCGACACCACGCTGCGTGGCCAGGCAAACATAAACCGCGGCCCCATGCCGCGACCGCACATCGCGTAGTTTCCCGCGCCGTAGGAACCACCGACCACAATACTGATCTTGGGAATGCGGGAATTGGTCACCGCCTGAATTAACTTGGCCCCGTGCTTGATAATGCCGGCACGCTCTGCGGCGGTGCCCACGATAAATCCGGTGGTGTTGTGCAAAAAGAGAATGGGTGTATTTGACTGCTCGCACAGTTGAATAAACTGTCCCGCTTTGGAAGCACCGTTAGCGGTAATAGGTGCATTGTTGCCGATGACGCCCAGCGAGTAGCCATGGATTTCGATATGACCACACACCGTGCCACTGTCATAGCCAGGCTTGAATTCCAAAAAGTCCGAGCTATCGGCAATGCGCGCCAGAATTTCTCGCACATCATAGGGCGTTTTGGGGTCTTCCGGCACGATGCCCAAAAGCTCCTCCGAGCTAAAAGCTGGCTCTTCATATTCTGGTCTGGCGCTCTCGGCCTGTTTCTCGTTCCAGCCCAACTTGCGGGTAATTTCCCGGGCGATACGAATTCCATCACTGTCGTTCTCTGCCAGGTAGTCTGCCACGCCGGAGATTTCGCTATGCATTTCTGCGCCGCCAATTTCCTCATCGGTGGCGATCTCCCCGGTTGCCGCTTTCAACAGGGGCGGCCCGGCCAGATACATCGTGGATTGATTGCGTACCACCACCACATAGTCTGACAAGCCCGGTTGGTAAGCACCGCCCGCCGTCGCACTGCCGTGCACTACGGTGATCTGCACAATGCCTGCGGCGGATAGAATGGCCTGGTTGGCAAACCCCCTGCCGGACGGGCCAAACACATCACCCACAGTGAGCAAATTCCCGCCGCCACTTTGCGCCAGCGTTACCATGGGCAATTTTTCCCGTAGACAGATATCCTGCATACGCACGCGCTTACCGCCACCGGTAGTCGATATACTGCCTCCCTTGGTGAGGTAGTCATCAACCATAATCAGGCAGCGCACACCGGAGACATAGCCAATGCCGGAAATGACCGAGCCGCCGGCGGAGGAACCATCGGTATCGCCGTCCTGCAGGTAGCCGCACAAGGTGGACAGCTCGAGAAATGGCATGCCGGGATCCAGCAGCTGCCCCAGCCGCTCCCGCGGCGGCATATAGCCCTTGGCCTGGTAGCGTGCTGCTTTGCCCTGGGCCGTGTCGACCACCTTCTTCTCTATCGAACGAAATTCATCGACCGCTGCCTGCATTACTTCCACATTGCGCTGGTAAGACTGCGATTGCGTATCAAGATCTGATGAAAGAACTGCCATAATATTTACCTTGAAAAAGTCGCTTGAAGCTAGCCAAGCTGGAGAGGTTCACCAAAGCTATTGGCTTTCTGGAAGGCCGGCCTGGCCATCATGCGGTCCAGGTAATCTTTGGTTTGCGGCTGGTAGCGCTGGTCAAACTTCAACGCCTTGCCTAAAAACAGGGCATAAGCCACGGCGATATCGGCAACGGTAAATCGATTGTTACAGAGGAATTCATTGTTCTCCAGGTGTGTATCCAGACGCCTGAGGCGCGCGATATACCACTTGCTGTAATCATCAGCCACGGCCTGCTTCTCCGGCGTGGGGTCCAGATAGTAGTAGCGCATGGCAATGGTCTGGGGGAACGTCAGGGTGGCGTCGCTGTGATGCAGCCAGTTGAGGTAGGCGCCGTACTCGGGATGATCCGGCTTCAGACCAAAATCATATTGTTGATAGCGGTCGACCAGATACTGGCAAATGCCGGCTGACTCGGTCATTTGGGTTTCGCCATCGAGAAAAAAAGGTACGGTTCCCAGACTGTTTACCGACAGATACTCCCGGTCAAAAATTCGCGGGGGGAAGGGTAGCACCTCAAGTTCATAGTCCAGACCCATCTCTTCCAGTGCCCATAGCGGACGCAGTGAGCGCGCGCCATTACAGTGCCATAACTTCATTGAGACTCTCCCTTTTACAAACCGTATTGGCGCGCTGCCAGGTCGCGCATAATTTCTTCAGAACCGCCGCCAATGGCGTTTACTCGAACCTCGCGATAGATTCTCTCGACCCTGCCACCGCGCATATAACCAATGCCGCCCAATATCTGCATGGCCTCCCTGGCGCAAAACTCCATGGTCTCACTGGCCTGTACCTTGAGCAGGGCTATGTCACCGGGATTGGCGTTACCCGCCTCTATCGCTTCGTAGCAGACACGAATATAGGCCTGGGTGGCATTAATTTTTTGTTTCATCTGGGCAATTTTGTGGCGGATAACCTGATGGTCTGCCAAACGTTTGCCGAAGGTTTTTCGCTGTGTGGCCCACGCAACGGCCTCCTCCAGGCAAACCCGTGAAAATGCTTCCATGCTGGCCGCCATACCCATGCGCTCGCCGTTGAAATTATTCATGATGACGCGAAAGCCCTGGTTCTCCACACCAATAAGGTTTGCCACGGGAACGCGCACCTTATCAAAATAAAGTGTTGCGGTATCTGATACCCACCAGCCCTGTTTTTTGTCCAGCTCTGTACGGGAAAAGCCCGGGGCATCGGTTGGGATAAGCAGCATGGAAACACCGCCAGCACCCTCCCCCCCTGTGCGCACAGCGGTTGACACCCAGTTGGCCCGCATGCCCCCGGAAATAAATGTCTTGGAGCCGTTCACAATATAGTGATCGCCATCTCTCACCGCGGTGGTGGACAAATGTGCCACATCGGAACCGCCGCCCGGCTCGGTGATGCCCAGGGAAATCCACTTTTCCCCCCGCAGTACCGGCGGCGCGACCATTTCCTTCACCTCCTCGCTGGCAAAGTTAATTACTGGAGGCAGGCCTATGCCATGGATCATCAAGCTGGCAGTTAAACCGCCCACACCCACACGGGACAATTCCTCGCTGGCAATCCAGTTATACCAACAATCAATGCCCTCAGAAATGCCGCCGTACTGCTCCGGATAGCCCAGACCCAGCAAACCGACAGCGGCGGCCTTGGGCCACAATTCGGTGGGAACCCGCCCCGCTTCGTCCCAGTCCGCCGCATAGGGCATTACTTCGACATCAAAGAATTTGCGCAGCTGGGTACGCCACTCATGGTGTTCGGGGCCCATATTGGGGTTGCTCAAGCGAGCGCTATCAAAATCCAGCGACATGGAATTAGCCTCATGCAGTGATGATGACCAATATTAGTAGAGTATTGCGAGGTCCGCATGGGATGCGGTGCCAAATACTTGGGGAAAGGTGACAGCTGCCTTGAATATGGCTTGGTAAACAGGTCGTGGAGATGTATGTCCCGTAATCTGCCCTCGGTAAACCTGCTCTCGGTTGGAACCCCACGCCCTTGAGCAGGTTTACCGAGGGCAGATTGCTAGTGAATGGCCATGTCGATTAGTTTCGCCACAGCGGGTTCTCGGGACTGGATTTCCCTTAGTTCGCGCTCTAGTGTCGAGCGGGTTTCTACCTGCGAATCTAGTAATGCATTAAGGAACTCAACCCGCAGCAACCACTCATCTGGATAGTTACCCAGTTCAACCATAAGTTTCGGAATGTCCTGCTCATCCATATTGTTGCGCATCTCGCTTACCTGTGAATACAGTGCCATAAGCTGTGATTCTGCCTTATCAGTCGCCGACAAGTTACTGGCAGCGGGGCTGACGGGGTATAACTGCAGCTGCTCCCGATCTGCCGCGCCGCCAAATACCGAGTCGATGCTGGCCCCCACGGCCATGTCATAACAGCCCCAGGCGGGGTCGAACAACACCCGGCCCGCCATGTCGGTAACGGTGCAATCTTCAAAGCCCAGAATAAGACTGCGGTGTTCCTGGCGATGAATCCGGCGCAATTCGCCGACCACGGTAATGCCCGAGAGGAACTCAAGTCGGCAGTGCTGGCCGATAGCGATATCGTGAGCCCTTAACTCATCGATGGTGTATTGCGACAGGCAGCGACTGAAGTCTTTCAGCAGACCTATGGGCGAGCCGAACCCCTGGGGGTGCGTTGCGGTTCCGTGGCCGTAGATTTCACTGCCGCGCCACGCCAGCTGACTGGGCCCCCGGGTGCGCAGGTAAATCGGGTTGCCCACCGCATCGCACAGTATTTCGTCAAATACACCACTTACCTGCATGCCCGAGTCGTACTGCGCGGTACAAATGGTTGCCGCTTGCACCGCCTTGTTGAGCGACTCCGCGCCGCCTCGTTTAAAACACATGGTGGCGGCAAATTCTTCCAGTACCTGGCTCAAGTGGCGGCAACTTTTGGTGACAAACAAGCGCGGTTGCACACTGGTGATGTCGTAGGGGCAGGTCACGGCATCCACGGTAAGCGGTACTTTCTGCACCTGATCATCGTCCAGACAGTGTTTGCTCTCACCCAGGGAAGACAACAGCCCGGCACCGAAGATTTTGTAGTCATCTACCTCCCCCACCAGACCGTATTCCACGGTCCACCAGTGGAGTCTGGACAACAAGCTCGCCTCGGAGAGGTCAACATTCGCCTCATTTGCCCGGCGCAATTCCCCCTCGGCAACCGCTATGTCCTTCGATGTACTGTCGGGACATTCCTTAACGATGGAAAGCTGCCGGATGGCTTCATAGACCGCCTGGTCCTGTTCGTTGGATACCGCCTTCATGCCAACCTCGCCGAAGCGCTGTAGAAACTCAGCGTAGTCGACATCGACGATAAAAGGCGCATGGCCCGCCGACTCGTGCACGATATCCGGTGCTGGCGTGTATTCGATATGATCGACGCTGCGCATATCCAGGGCAATAACCAGAATTTTCAGCGCCTGGAATTCCATGAAGATGGCCGGTGGAACAAATCCATCAACAACAACAGCCCGCCACCCCAATTGGGCCAGGCAGCTGTTCATTTCATCGATGGAGGGAATGTGATCCAGCGAAATACCGGTTCGCGCCAGCCCCTCCAGATAAACCGGATGGGCGGTGGCCTGCAAATGATCGCTCAGGTGCTTCAACAAAAAGCGCCACACCGCATGATCACGCGGTGTGTATTGCCCGTAATCCTGAACCCCAACAAAGGGCTTCAGGTGTGTGGGCAGACTGGCGATGATCTCCTGCTGGGTCATCGAACGCCCCAAGTGTCTAGATCACACCCCTGCGTATTTGATCCAGTTCAATGGACTCGAACAGGGCCTGGAAGTTGCCCTCGCCAAAGCCCTCGTTGCCCTTGCGCTGGATAAATTCAAAGAAGATCGGGCCAATGACATTAATCGAGAAGATTTGCAGCAGTAAACCTTCGCCACCCTGAGGGTTACCGTCGATCAGTATACGACGGGCTCGCAGTGCCTCTACGTCTTCTCCGTGGCCGGGTAGACGCTCGTCTATCAGGTCAAAATAGCTTTCGATAGTATCCTGCAACTCAAGGCCGTTCGCTTTCAGCTGATCAACCGAGGAAAAAATGTCGTCGGTGCCCAGGGCAATATGTTGAATACCCTCGCCGTTGTACTCGGATAGATACTCGGCTATCTGTGACTTGTCATCGCTGGACTCGTTAATTGGAATCTTGATTTTTCCACAGGGACTGGTCAGCGCACGGCTCTTCAAGCCGGTTTTCTTTCCTTCAATATCAAAAAAGCGGATCTCGCGAAAGTTGAACAGTTCCTCGTAGAAGTTCGCCCACTTGTCCATATTACCGCGCTGCACATTGTGGGTGAGGTGATCGATATAGGTGAGACCTGTGCCGACGTCAACCGCTGGCTGTTGCGGTACCAGGGGTACAAAATCGACATCGTAAATACTCTGCTCGCCGTAGCGATCAACCAGATACAGACGGCTGCCACCAATACCCTCGATGGCGGGAATATTCAATTCCATCGGGCCGACTTCAGACTCGATGATAGTGGCGCCCAATTCTTTGGCCCTGGCCAAAGCGACACCGGCATCCTTAACGCGAAACGCCATGGCACAGGCACAGGGGCCATGGTCCCGGGCAAATTTCTGGGCAAAGCTGTCGGCTTCTGCGTTAATGATGAAGTTAATATCGCCCTGGCTGTGCAGGGTAACGTCCTTGGTGCGGTGGTGTGCGGTGGCCGGAAAACCCATGCGGGTGAACAACTCGCGCAGTAATTTCGGGTCCGGAGCTGCATATTCTACAAACTCGAAACCATCTGTGCCCATTGGGTTTTCATAGAGATCTGCCATCGTAATTCACCTTTTGTATTCAGTTACTTTTTATTGAGAAAAAGCGGTATGGTAGCCCAAAACAGGCGGATTGTTATGCCATTTACAGCCTGATATAGGCGATAATTGGGATGAAATTTCATTTTTTATATATTTACGGGCTATTTATCCATATTCTAATACTTATAGATTCAGGGCCGTCGTACTTTTCACTGTACGCAGGGTAAAACTGGATGCGGCCGCGTCAACCAGGTGGCTATTTAAAATGCGCTGGGTGAGAAATTTCTCGTAGGCCTGCACGTCCTTCACAACCACTGTCATGCTGTAGTCGTGATTGCCCGACACGGCATAACAGGAAGTAACTTCTGGAATGTCCGCGATCATCTCTTCAAACTCAACCCGGGTGCCGTCACTGTGGTGGGTCAGTTTCACATTGCAGATGACGCAGACATTGAGACCCACTGCCGCCGGATTCACCAGGGCCACCCGCGCGGCTATGACGCCCGATGCCTCCAGCGCCTGGACGCGGCGCCACACAGAGGAACTTGAACTGCCGATGCGCTCCGCAATCTCCTGGTGACTAAGGCGGCAGTCGCTTTGGAGCAAGGCGAGAATCTGCTTGTCAATTCTATCAATCGTCATTAGGGCTCTCCGGGCAGAGGGGAAGTATACCGCGCAACCCGGTCACCGCCACCCAGGCATGCTTTCCCGGGTAATCGGAGTACACTAGCCGTCCCTGACGCCAGCCCACATGCACCGAGACACCCAATGAAACTCTACACCTACTACCGTTCCTCTGCGGCCTATAGAGTACGCATAGCGATGAACCTCAAGGGTATTGAATACGACAGCCAGGCCGTAAGCCTGCTGGACAAAGTCCATAAAAGTGCGCCCTATCTTCAGGCAAATCCCCAGGGACTGGTGCCCGCACTGGAGTTGGACGACGGTAGCGTCGTAGGCCAGTCCACCGCGATCCTCGAGTATCTGGAAGAGACCCACTGCAATACCCCGCTGCTTCCTGCAGACCCAGCGCACAGAGCCCAGGTACGCAGCCTGGCTAACACCATCGCCTGCGACATCCACCCACTGAACAACTTGCGCATCCAGCATTATCTTCGCGATGAATTGGGCGCCGACAAGTCACAGGTGGACCAATGGTACGCACGGTGGATTCACACCGGCTTCGGTTCTATCGAAAAAGAACTGGGCCAGGGAAACGGGAGTTTCTGCTTTGACGATGCGCCGGGCATGGCCGACTGCTACCTGATTCCGCAGGTCTACAACGCGATACGTTTCAATGTCGACATAGATCAATACGCCGCTATTTTATCTGTCTACAATCACTGCAACACACTTGAGGCCTTTCAACGGGCCCACCCGGACCAGCAAGCTGACTGCCCCTCCTCCTGAAAAAGTAGATACACGTGAACATTGAAGAACCCCATGTACAGCAAGACATAGCGCCCCTGTGGCGGCTGGCTTTTCGCGCGGGATTTTTGGGCGCCGGGCTTTTTGCCGTGGCGGCCATGATTCGCTGGCTGTTGTGGGTTGAAGCGCCCGCCGGGTGGACAGCCGAAATCAGCCCCCAGTGGTGGCACGCCCACGAGATGATTTTTGGCTTTGCATTGCCGGTAGTGGCAGGATTCCTGCTAAGTGCCGTTGCCGTCTGGACCGGCATAGCAGGCACCAAAGGCCTGCGCCTGCAGGTTTTATTCGGGGCCTGGCTGCTGGCGCGCATCATCTTGTGGTTGGCGCCCTCCGCCGTATTACTGGCCTGGGCCGCGGAGATGCTTTTTATCGCCCTGCTTATATACGAACTCGGCTCGAGAGTGTGGGCCCGCCGGCAGTGGCGTAATATGTTGTTTTTACCGGTACTGCTGGGGCTGGCAGTCCTGAACACGACAAGTTACGCCACAGCGGATGATTTCATTCTCAGCACGCGCCTGCACTATAGTGCGGTGTGGCTGATTACCATCATAATAACCATTGTCGGGGGAAGGGTCACCCCCCTGTTTACTGCCAACCGCCTGGGATTAAAAAAACGCCCCCTGCCCGACTGGCTCGAATACAGCGCAATAGGCTCTGTCGCACTGGTGGCTGGACTATTGGCAATTTGGCCCATGCCACTCATCACAGATCAATTACAGGTTCTGTGCCTGCTTGCCTTCTGCATCCATCTGTATCGACTGGCGCACTGGCAGGGATGGAAGACAGGTTCTGTGCCACTGCTGTGGTCCATGCACCTGAGTTATTTGTGTATCCCCCTGGCCTTACTAGGCATCGCGATAGTGGGTGACAACCCCGTCGCTGTGAAAAACATCATGCATCTATTGGCCATAGGTACCATAGGAGGCATGATACTGGCGATGATGTCGCGGGTTTCCCTGGGGCACACGGGGCGCGCTATGGAATTGTCCGGTGGTGTAGCGACAGCTTTTGCCCTGATCTTTATCGCCGCCATTGTCCGGGCGATTTTGCCTATTATTGACCCCGTGCTAACACACTGGTCCTGGCGCATATCGGCGGCTTTATGGATTGTCGCGTTTGCAGTTTTCGTATTTCGTTATTACCCGGTGCTTACCAAGCCCAGAGTAGATGGCAAGCCCGGCTAGAGAGCGAGAATATGTCGAATACACTCAACCCATCCCGCCCCAGGCCCGGGGCATCTGCATATTCAGGCGCTGCAGGCCACCGTTGACGCCGAGAATATCCCCTGTCACGTAACTGGCCGCCGGTGAACACAAATACAAGGCACCCATAGCAACATCTTCCACCTCACCCAGTCGCGCCATGGGTGTCAGGTCTACCATGGTCTGTTCAATTTCCGGGGTGAGCACAGTATTGAGCGCATCAGTTTTGGTGGAACCCACAGCAATGGCATTCACCCGCACTTTGGGCGCGTACTCCTGAGCCAGTTCCCGGGTCAGGAATGACAGGGCACCTTTGGCCGTACCATAAGCCGCAAAGCAGGGCGCCGGGTGTTGCCCGGCAACGGAGGAAATATTCAGGATCACACCCGCTCCGGTGGAGTCCACCATCAGGGGCGCACAGATTCGTGACATCTCGAAGGCGGTACTGACATTAAATCGAAACGCCTGCTCGAACTGCTTGGCCGAAGTGTGGGAAACAGGCTTTGGGGGGAAACCCCCGGCGTTGTTCACCAGTATATCCAGGCGGCCAAACTCAGCCATCGCCTTGTCGGCCAGGCCCTGCAGTTGTTCAAATTCCAGCACATCTGTGGGAACCACCAGAGCGCGCCGCCCCATCGCAGTAAGGTCCTGCGCCACCTTATGTAAATCTTCCTCGGTTCTGGCAGCCAATACCACATCGGCTCCCGCCTCGGCAAACACCCGCGCTATCTCTGCACCGATACCTTTTCCGGCACCGGTTATTATCGCTACTTTTCCACTCAGGCCAAACTTATCGAGAACTGACATCGTACTCTCCAGTGGGTGTTTTGCTAATTGATACGGTAGTCCAATGGTGGTTGACGATCACCGAGCAGAGCCTTGTAAACAAAGCCCGACCCTCTTCGCTGTAACATTTCCTCCCGTGCCGCCATCACCAGCTCCGGATTCTGGAACAACTCTATCGTAGTGAGTGCCAGCGTTTTTGCGGCCACCATCATGCCCTTGCTACCGATGGATGTACCCCCGGAGGCGATGGCCTGCCAACTGTGTGCCGCGGTGCCGGGCACCCAGGTTGCGGTGCGCAGCCCGGTGGTGGGAACCAGCCAACTGACATCCCCCACATCGGTAGAGCCCATGCCGCTGCTCATTTTCAGCGGCTGAATTACTTGCTCAGTGCCCGTCTGGTCCTCATCAAGACCCAGGGTCAAAGTAATTTTTTTGGCGTAAACTCGCTCGACCTTATCATATTGCACGCCTCCCACCCGGGTCAGGTTGGCATGCATAGCCGCCGCCAGGGTCTCATTGGGCAGCAAGCTGTGGTTGCCATGCATCACCTCTGTTTCCAACTTGGTGCCCGTTCCCAGAGCGGCCCCGTCGGCCACGGCCAGCACCCTATCCCAGATGTCTAGCAAGGTTTCAGCCTTGGGGTGCCTGACGTAGTAATACACTTCTGCATAGTCCGGCACCACATTCGGCGCTGCGCCACCGTTGGTAATCACGTAATGGATGCGTGTCTCCTGGGGTACATGCTCACGCATCAGGTTTACCATATAGTTCATCGCCTCAACACCATCCAGGGCGGAGCGTCCGCGCTCCGGCGCGGCAGCGGCGTGAGCCGATATGCCCCTGAATTTAAACTTGGCAGACTTGTTGGCCAGACTGCTTGAAGGATTGGCCGTATTTTTGGCGCCCGGGTGCCAGTGCAGCACCACATCCACATCATCAAACAGGCCCGCTCGCACCAGATAGACTTTACCCGAGCCACCCTCTTCTGCAGGTGTGCCATACAAGCGCAAGGTGCCCGGAATCTTTTTGTCCTGCATCCACTGCTTAACCGCAATCGCCGCCGCAACCGATCCAGCCCCAAACAGGTGGTGGCCACAGGCGTGACCCGAATTTTTACCCGCTACAATATCGCGGTGGGGTTCTCGAGATTGGGAAATGCCAGGCAGCGCATCAAACTCGGCTAGCACGGCAATGACCGGTTCTCCGCTGCCGTAGCTGGCCACAAATGCTGTGGGAATCTCTGCCACACCCGTCTTCACGGTGAAACCCTCTTCTACCAGCGTTGATTGCAATAAAGCCGAGCTCTCGGTTTCCAGATAGCCCAACTCCGCCTTGTCCCAGATAGACATGGCCAAATCGCTATACCGGGCACTATTGGCATCGAGATACTCCGTAACCGTATCACCACTACCCGCATTGGCGGACAAGCAAGTCAATAAAGCGGCTGCGCCAAGCAAGTTTTTCCCCATGGATATTTCTCTCATTCTCACGCAAAAAGAGCACCTTACCACCTCGGTCAGGATAAAGCCTGCTATGCTGCGAGCTAGCAAGCTAACAGCGCGGGGAGCACGTAACAGCCTATGATTGATATACGAATGTGGGGGCAGGCCCTGTACAAGATACCCCGACTCGATGCCAGGCAGTGGCAGGCCCTGGACCCGATGGCAAAATGGCTGATTGCCACTCGCGCATCCGTACTTTTTATGACCTTCACTGCCGCCGCTCTTGGCGGCTTGCTGGCATGGCGCGCCGACCTTTTTTCCTGGCAACCCTGGCTGGCAACAACCCTGGGCTTATTGCTTGCCCACGCAACCAACAACCTGCTCAACGATTGGACTGACTCCAGGCGCGGCATAGACAAGAATAACTACTACCGTAATCAGTACGGTGTTCATGTTCTGGAAGACGGCCTGATGAGCACCCGCCAGTTCTGGACCTACCTGGGCATCACCGGCGGCCTGGCCCTGGCGCTGGGTGCCTGGCTGGTGGCAGAGCGCAGCGGCCTGACCCTGAACCTATTTCTCGCCGGCGCATTTTTTGTGTTGTTCTACACCTGGCCACTAAAATACTACGGCATGGGAGAGCCTGCAGTTTTACTGGTGTGGGGGCCCTTGATGGTTGGCGGTACGTTCTACGTGGTAGCGGGACACTGGAGCTGGGAGGTCTGCTGGCTCAGTCTGGTTTTTGCACTGGGGCCAACCACAGTGATCTTTGGAAAGCATATCGACAAACTGATCGAGGACCAGGACAAAGGTGTACGCAGTATGCCCGTCATTATGGGTGATACCATAGCCCGAAAAGTTGTCGTCGGGTTGCTGCTCGCCCAATATTTTCTCAGTGCAGCTCTGGTAGCCAGCGGCAGTTTTAGCTGGCCTCTATTGTTGGTTTTCCTCGGCCTGCCAAAGCTGAAGCAGGCCCTCAAGGTGTTCAACAAGCCCAAACCCGCAGAGAAACCCTCTTCTTACCCCTCGACAATATGGCCCCTGTGGTTTTCGGCCTTTGCCTTCAGCCACACCCGCATTTTTACAGCCCTGTTTTTGACGGGCATATTGATCGATATCGTAATTAATTAACCAGCACCAGCTCCCTACTTGGAATTTGAGCGCTACCTCCGTATATTGGCGCCACTATGAAATACATCGGCAACGCTAGTCAGCCTCCCGCATCGCGCATTGGCATAATAGTCACTAATCTGGGTACGCCGGACGCACCCGAGGCGGGCTCACTGCGCCGCTACCTGAAGCAATTTCTGTCGGACCCCCGCATCGTAGAACTTCCACGCCTGCTCTGGTGGATTATTCTGCACTGCGTCATTCTGGTCATTCGCCCCAAGCGTTCCGCCGCCAACTACAAAAAGATCTGGACCGCCCAGGGCTCACCGTTGCTGGTTCACACCAGGGATCTAGCCAACGGCCTGGCAACGGAGCTGGCGGGGCGTTTTGGTAAAGACCTTATTGTGGACTTCGCCATGCGTTATGGCTCACCCGCCATTGAAGATGTCCTGCAAAGTCAGTTGAGTAGTGGCGTTGACAAGCTTCTGGTACTGCCCCTCTATCCCCAGTACAGCTGCACCACCACCGGCTCGACCTTTGACGCCATCGCCGCCGACTTCAGTCGGCGGCGAACACTGCCCGAACTCAGGTTCCTCAACAACTATTACAGTCATCCCGCATTCGTTCTAGCCATTGCTAATAAGATCCGCGCGCACTGGCAACAACACCAAGCGGCCGACACATTGATATTCTCATACCACGGAGAGCCCAAACGCTATGTGGACGCCGGCGACCCCTACCGGCAGCAGTGCGAGGAAACCACAAGGCTTGTCGCCCAGGCATTGGCGCTGGATGAATCACAGTACATGACGGCCTACCAATCACGCTTCGGACGGGAGGAGTGGCTGCGCCCCTACCTCGACGAAACACTGCAGTCCTTTCCCGGTAAGGGCGTAAAATCCGTACAGATAATTTGCCCTGGATTTGCAGTAGACTGCCTGGAGACGCTGGATGAAATCGCCATGGAGAGCCGTGAATATTTCCTGCAGGCCGGAGGAGAGCGCTATGAGTATATCTCCTGCCTGAATAGCGATGAGCAACACATAGAAGCCCTTGCCACCGTTATTTCTGAACAGATATCGGGCTGGGTAACACCAAATAGAACACCTTGAGGAGAATAGTCATGTCCTGCTTTAAACGAATTGGCGTATTACTGGCAACCCTGGGCCTGGTTTTCAGCTTCGGCTGCACTGCCGAGATAGAGGCCCCACCCGGCGATGCTGTATGGATAGACGTGCGAACTGCCGAGGAATACGCCGAGGGCCATCTGGCGCAGGCGGCGCTGATTCCCTACGATGTCATTGAGAAAGGCGTCACCGACCTGCACCTTGCAAAAGACGCACCCATTTACCTGTACTGTCGCTCGGGTAACCGCGCGGGAAAGGCGAAGATGGCACTGGAGGCACAACACTACACCCATGTAGTTAATGTCGGCGGCCTGGAAGACGCCCGCTCACTGGCAGGCCTGGCCAAGTAGCTTATAACCAGCGCCGTACCCGGGTGCAGTAGGCGGGAAAATCCTCGGGAAATATCCCGCGCAGCATTTCCTCCTCAGGGCGAATAAAGCGCAACTGAATAATCACCATAAAAACAGGGGTCACGGCGAGTGCCGTGACCGCACCGACGGTAATTGTGCAGCCCAGTAAAATAGCGGCCATCCCCAGATACATGGGGTTGCGAGTCAGTCGATAGATACCGGTAGTAACCAGGGCACTGACATTTTTGAAAGGAATAAGATCGGTGCCGGCACGCTTGAACAGGCCTCCGGCGAGCAACAGCAACAGCAGGCCCAAAAATATAATAACGCTACCCAGCATCTGGAACGCGCTACTGGTAAACCGGAAACCCGGCATTAGCTCGTTCAGTGCAAATATAGCGACCAGGCCGAACACCAGCCAGATAGGCGGATAAATTATACGTTTGACCATAGTGTGAGCTCCTGTACTTGAGCAGATGATAGGTGGGAGGATGACAGGTGCGCATCATCCGGCTCAATTCCTCCGATAGCATAGGCCAGAACAATACCCAGCAAAAATGCCGCAGTCAGCTTCATCCTGTCGTGAGAGTGAAACTGCACTTCCGGCAGTAAATCGCTGAGCGCTATACAGATAAAGGCTCCCGCAGAAAAGGCCAATGCAGCACCGACAACATATTCACGGCCTGTGCTGAGATAATCGACGCCAAAGTAAAATAAAAGCGCCCCCAGGGGACACATCAGGGCAAAAAAAACATTGGCCAGAGTACGTGAAGATGAACTCCAGCCACCGGCGCTCATCACCGCGGTAATCGACATGGCATCTAGCGGTTTGTGTAACAAGATCGCCAGAAACACCCCCATGCCCAACAGGCCGCTCACCCCGCCACCGGCAGACTCCCCCTGAATCACCGCTCCCAGGGCCACACCGTCGATAATGGTGTGCAGGCCCAGGCCCAGTGCAATGCCCACCCAACTCAAGTGATGTGAAGAGGGCTTGTCACCATGATGATGGTTGTCACACTCCAGGTCATGTTCATCTTCGCTAAAGTCATGCTGGTGAAAATGGAACATTCGTAGCAGTAGCAACATCACAATCAGGCCAATCATCAACCACCAGGCAGACACATCTGCCGCCGTCGGGCCGCCCACCCAGGCTATGCTGTGGGGCAACAGGTGATAGAACGCTACACCTAACATCAAGCCGGAGACGAAACTCATCACAAGCTGAGTACGGGTGTGCGTCATCCGTATCCAGCTGGGCAGCAATCCACCCATTAATGAGAAGAAAGCGATTGCCGCACAATAGGAGATGAGCAATGTAGTGGGTGTAGCCGTCATAGAACCTGTCTTGGTTGTTGTCGCAAAGGCGCAATTATTTCACAGACCGGCGGCGATGTAATGGTTTCCCGCCAAAGCCTTTCTCCCTTCACCCTTCCCGAAATGAACACGGGGGTCACTTCCGGCGGCCGTTGAGGACATTGACAGAAAAACTAATGACCATTAGTTTGACACTCAAGATAATACTCTACAGGCCGAACACAATGTCCATCTATGAAACCATCCCAACCAGCGAATCCCGTCGCCACCTGCAATTGCGCAGTCCGGTCACCCTGGAAATTACCGGGGAACTGGTCTGTGCCAGCAAAGAGGATGTGGCGCTGGCCATCGCCCTGGCCAGGACCGCCCAGCCCGCGTGGGCAGCCACCCCTATGAAAGCCCGGTCTGCGATTGTGCAAAAGGTTCTCAAGTTAGTACTGGAAAAACAGGATGAGATTATCGACTCGGTCGTCGCCGAAACCGGCAAGGCCAGGACCGATGCCATGAGCATGGAAGTATTTGCTGTCGCCGACTCCCTTTGCTACTACGCAAAAAACGCCGAGAAGTTTCTTGGGCCGCGCAAACGCCGGGTCCACGGGATCCTGGGACTGATGAAGCAACTGCGTATTGTCTACAAGCCCCTGGGCGTGGTGGGCCTGATCACCCCTTGGAACGCTCCTTTCGTTCTGGTGATGAATCAGGCCACCCAGGCAATACTGGCCGGTAACACGGTGGTCGCCAAGGGCTCCGAGGTCACACCCTTTTCCTCCAAACTGGCAGAAACCCTGTTTACTGAAGCGGGGCTACCGGAGGGCGTATTCCAGGTTCTGCTGGGCGACGGTGAAACCGGTGCCGCCATTGTCGACGGTGGCGTGGATAAAATATCCTTCACCGGCAGTGTCGCCACCGGGCGCAAGGTGGCCCAGGCCTGCGCCCGCCAGTTAATTCCCTGCACCATGGAACTGGGCGGTAACGACGCCATGATTGTGTGCGGCGATGCCGGTCTGGATAGAGCGGCCGACGGAGCCTGGCTGGGCTCCTGCATGAACACCGGCCATTACTGCTGCGGCACAGAGCGCATTTATGTAGTGTCCGAGGTTTACGATGAATTCCTGCGCCTGGTGCTGGAAAAGGGAAAAGGGCTGCGCCAGGGCAGCGAGCACGGCTGGAATGAAGATGTGGGCGCCGTATTCTGGGATCGGCAAATGGCTATCATTGAAGCCCACGTGGAGGACGCCCGGGGCAAGGGCGCGAACATCCTGATGGGCGGGCGACGCAACCCCGATCTGCCAGGCCTTTACTACGAGCCCACGGTCATAACCGATGTCAGTAATGACATGGATATCATGGTACTGGAAACCTTCGGCCCCATTTTGTGCATTCAAAAAGTTGCCAGCGAAGATGAAGCCGTCAGGCTGGCCAACGACTCAGAGTTTGGCCTGAACGGTAACGTCTGGACAAAGGACAAGAGCAGGGGCGTTGAGCTGGCCGCTGCCATAGACACAGGATCCTGCAGTGTCAACGACATGGCCCTGAGCTACGGTATTCCCGCCGCGCCTTTTGGCGGCAAAAAGAATTCCGGCGTGGGCCAGGTAAACGGTAAAAAGGGCATGCGCGGCTACTGCCACGAAATGCCCATTGTCATCGACCGCTTCGGGGGAAAAATGCAGAACGCATACCCCTACAGTGCTAAAAGTGCCCAGGGAATGAGGAAGTTAATGGACTTCCTCTGGATCAAAACGCCCCTGGGGCGGTGGCTTAGCTAACCAGGCGCTGTTGCTCTTCGGCTTCCTCTTCAATTTTCTTCACAAATTCGCCCATCAGGTTCTGCTCGTAAGCCTGCGCTTCTGTGGTATCCAGAGGGCGCTCCATGGCGGACCAGTTGATATCGCCATCGGTAGCCAGATTCTCGTATTCCAGAATGCCCAGCTCCTCAAACTTGGGGCGAATATTATCGGTCAACAGACCGATACGCGCCAGGTTGGGGATAACACGCTGGAATAACAGGTTGCGGAAGTGGGTCATTACAAAACCATCCAACACCTGCTTGCGCGCTTCCTCAACATCCCAGCCAAAGTGGCGGAACACATCGGTGGCCACCAGCCGCTCGCGTGCCACCACACAGGCCTCGTAGGCAAACAGGGCACGCTCATCGCGCTCCTCTTCGGTCAGGCTTTTGACGAATTCTTCCAGATAGTTCACGCCGAAGGTGACATGGCGTGCTTCATCGCGAATTACCAGGTAGACGATATCCTTAAGTACAGGATCGGGTGTGGTCTCACGGGTCGTGTTGAACGCTGACAGTGCCAAACCCTCAATCACGATCTGCATGCCGATAAACTTCATATCCCAGCGCTCGTCGGTAAGAATCTTGTCGAGCAGGCTCTTCAGGTTGGTGTTAATGGGGTACATCATGCCGATGCGCTGCTGCAGGTATTTGTTGAATACCTCCACATGGCGCGCCTCATCAAAGGTCTGGGAGGCGGCATATAACTTGGCATTATAGGTGGGTGCACAGGACACCAGTTGCGATGCAACCAGTAAAGCGCCCTGCTCGCCGTGCAAAAACTGCGACAGACTCCAGGCATTCATGTGCAGCCAAAATTCGGTACGTGTCTCCTCATCCATCGCCAGATAGGGGGGGTACTCGTGCAGGTTCATCATCTCGGGCTGACGCTCTTCCTCAGGCCAGGGTCTATCCCAGTCGATATCCATTTCAGGATCCCAGTTCAGCTGCTTACCCAGATCGTAGAGTTTTTTGATCCGGTCATCCTGGATGGTGTAGTTCCAGTTATAGGAGCCGGTAAGCGGTGTCTGAAATATTTCCGCGACATGATCAACTTGTTCGCTGGTGAGAACATCCTCCAAGTCAGGATTCTCCCTGGGGTAATCGGCGCCGGAAAATAGCTGAATCTTGCGGGGTGTATTATCAGTCCACTTTATTTTCATCTAGAAAAGCTCCATGTTATTAATCCAGAGTGCTCACTATGTGTGATTAGTTGGCAGCCAGCAAGGTAATGTCTTGTCAAAATAGGGTCATTTGTGGCCAAATAGCGCCATGCCACAAAATTCAAGCACACCGGCTCAATACATCCTGATCCTGGTTGACCTGGTGGAAAGCCAGGGACACGATCGGAGCCAGGTTTTGGCCGGTACCAGCCTGGCCGAGACGGGCATAGCCGGCATTGGCGCCAGAGTGAATGACCGGGATTTCACCCGCCTGGTCAAAAATGCCTTTGCCCTGACCAGGGACCCTGCACTGGGCCTGAAGCTAGGATTGCGCCTCAATCTTGGGGCACACGCGGTTCTGGGACAGGCTTTTATGACCTGCCAAAATCTGGCGGAAGTCATGGACTTATTCCAGCAGTATTATCACTTGCTCTCCCCCGCCCTGCAGATTGAATTCGAAACCCGGGGCAAACGCTGTTTTTTGACCACACTCAGCACGCCGGAAGATACACCGGTCGAATTTGGCTGCGAACTGATGTACAGCGGAATTCTCAACACCCTGCAGGGCTTGCTAAACAATACCGACCTCAGGCTGCGGGTAGAGCTGCCCTACCCGAAACCTGGTCATTCGCACTTGTACTATGAAGTCTTTGGTGAGGATGTTCACTTCAATTGCCTGCACCAGCGCATATCCTATGATGAATTCCTGCTGGCAACCCCCCTGCCATCCTCCAACCCGGCCCTGCGCACACTCTACGAGCAGGAATGCGCGCGGCTGTTGGCCGATCTGGAGAAAAATTCTGTGGTGGAGCAAAGTTTGCAGCTGTTGCGCAAACTGGAGGGTCAGTACCCACAAATGCCCCAGCTGGCCAGGATGCTGAATTTCAGTGCCAGAACCTATCGGCGACGGCTGGAAGAAGAACAGCAGTCCTATCAGGGACTTCTGGACCAGGTTAGGGCAGAACACGCCACCCGCTATCTGCAAAATACGCAGCTACCGCTGTCCACCATTGCCTATATCGTCGGCTTTAACGACGCCTCCAATTTTCGCCGCGCCTACACTCGCTGGACCGGCAACACACCCAGAGATGTGCGCAGTGGGAACTAAAGCACTGGCGGTTTACGCGGGGCGAGAGGCGGCAGCCCAGATCGAAAAAAATGGCTGGAATCCGGAGCTCTTCAGCCTGCTGCTAGGTGCCTCCGGTGGGCCAAAATGGTTAATTCTCAGCCATCTGGACCGCATCCTGTTTGGCGATTTCCTGCAGCGCAGCGACCACCGCTTCTCGGTGATGGGATCCTCCATCGGCTCCTGGCGTCATGCCTGCCTGGCCATGGCAGACCCGGTGGCGGCACTGGACCGGTTTGAGGAAAACTATATTCTCCAGGACTACGAGACCAGGCCCTCCGCCGAGCAAGTGAGTGCGGCCAGCCTGGATATTCTCAAGCGGGTGTTGGGTGAAAGCGGTGCTGCACAGATTGTCGGCCACCCCCGCGTAAGCACGCATATTGTCACTGCCCGGGGACGAGGCCCGACAGCATCCACCTCTACCGGGATAATGGCAACAGGTATGGGTGCTGCTGCGCTGGGCAATGCCGTCAGCAGACAATTACTGAAATTGGCTTTTCAGCGCGTGGTTTTCCACAGTGGACCAATGGCAAAACCCCAGCTGTCCCTGCACGATTTTGACAGCTGCTTCGTCACCCTGGATGAAAATAATCTGGCACCGGCACTGCACGCCAGCGGCTCCATTCCCTTCGTACTCACCGGTGAGCGGGATATCCCGCGCGCACCCCCGGGGCAGTATTGGGATGGCGGTATCATCGACTACCATTTTGACCTGGCGCAGTTTTGCGGAGAAGGGCTGGTACTGTATCCGCATTTTAGCGCCAGTATCACTCCGGGGTGGTTTGACAAACACCTGGCCTGGCGCAGAACCGCCCTGCAGGGTATGGATAAATTAGTGTTGCTGTGTCCCAGCGACGAGTTTATCGCCGGGCTTCCCCACGGAAAAATCCCCGATCGCAACGATTTTACCCGGTTCAACTTTGAGCAGCGAGCCCGCTACTGGCAGGACTGCATAGAGCAGAACAAGGCGCTCGCTGAAGATTTCTCTGATTTGATACAGCAGGACAACCCACTGGCAGGTGTGACCGTCTTTTAGCTCAGCTGATGTGCTCATCCAGATAGCGCTGGATTTCGGCCTTGAGCACCGGCTGGAACATGGACGCTAACATGCCCAGGCGCACCGACACATCGATTAGCCCATCGTGAAATGACAGCTTGCCATCGACGCCGGCCCCCTTGATTTTGACCATATCGCCCTCCCAACGGGAGCGCACACCATGTTCGCGCTCGAGGCTCTTGGCCAAGCCCTCGGCTGCTTCGCGAATATCTTCTTTTGACATGGTATAGGGTTTTGTCAGCCTGAATCCAGCCATGGGTTCTCTCCCAATTATTGTCCGCGTAGTCTACGCTGTTGGGCGGGGCATGACGAGCCAGTACCTCAGACTGAGAACTGACCCGCTTCCAGCGCGAAGGAATTTCCGCATTGCTCCTCGCCCTGCAACTGCTCGATCAATACGGCATCTTCAGTATAGGCTACCGTCCGCTCCCCGGAGGGTAAGTCGAATACGGCAACACCCCGCCAGGCCAGGTCGCCCTGAAACAGGACGGTATACCCTGCAATCGTGCCCCGCCCAGTGTACTGTGCCACCAGATCACACTGTTCACTCTCTCGCTCGACCTGCTCGCTAACATCGGCAAATGCCCAGGCCTCCGCGCCCGGTGAGGCAGACCACAGGGCGCAGGCCTGTTTGGTCAGCATGCCGCTGACGCTGGTCACCAGCCCCACTTCCCCGGGTTGCTCGCGCAGCAGTTGTGCCATTTTTACCGTCGCCTGCAACACAAAGTTATTCAGGGGCCCACCGCCGAAGGTCATCGCTCCCGTGACCGAGAGCTTTCCTTCGTCTCCCATTGCAAACTCTTCCAGTTGCACCCGCACCGCTGCAGGGAAGCAAGAATAGATCTCCTTCAACTGCAAATCACGAAAATTGACACCGGCCATCTGTGCTGCCACTTCCCCCGCAATGCGAAACCCCGGGCTGGAACCCAGGTCTTTCCTGGCGGCCACCACGCTCATAAAATTTGCCTCCGTAGAGGCCCTTGGAAATATCCACTGCCGCCTGTCGATGCCGAGCTCAGTGGCCACTTTCGCCGAGCAAAAAATAAGCCCGGCGGCCTGATCTACATTCCACTGGCTATTGTGGAGTTTGGTATAGGGGAAGGCCAGCATGCGGTTTGCTCTGGAGTGCTCGCGGATGAATTTGGCATCGACTTTTTCATCCGACCAGGCATCGGGGTTGTCCGCGGCAGTCTCACTGAAACGCGCGTACATTGCCGCCATCTCATCCCGGTGCTGATCGACACTCTGTCCCTGCTTATAGCGCAGGGCGCTGTCGATGATAGCGTAGTAGCCCACAGGCATGCCCAGGCCTGCGGCCGACTCCACCTCAGACCACAAATCCGCAGAGGGCTGCAGCTTAATATCCGGTTCAATGTTTTCCTGCACTGTCTCGAAGGCCGTGGCGCCGGCTATTTTCGCACGCAGGAATCGATATTTGCTCTCCGCCCCGGTCACCAGTACCACACTCACCGCCCCTGCACTTATTTGCCCGCAGGCCCGGCTTATCAGGGATTGTTGCAAAATGCCGATTTCAGCCAGCAAGGTGGTTGTGGGAGACCCATCCGATGAGCGCGAATCCAGGGCATTGGCCAGCAGACGTCCGGGGTCGCTGTATTTCCAGATACCCTTGGGCACAAGTATTTCATCAGCCGCGGCCAGCAGCTCCGGAGCACCGGCGTCCCGGGCCGCATCGCGCAGAGCGCGTTCCATCAGGGCGATAGCCTCCACCCCCTCGGTGTGGTTTTCAAACTTTTGCTGAACGGCGGCTACTCCCACCAACACCGGCGTGTTGGGATCTATATCGCGCAGGAGGTCAGACATTGATAAATTCTGAGGCATACCAGTTCAGCATGGCTATTTTTTCATCCAGGGGCTTGTCGGCCTCGAATTCATAGACGTTGCGAAAGCCAATAACCACATCAGTGACGCCGATTTCCGTCAGCTGTTCTATACCCTCGCGGCTGAAAGCATTGGCACCGGTGGTGAATATCCTGAACGGGCGATCGGCCCTGCCGTATTCCTCCCTGAGTTCCTCAATGCGGGTAATATGGCCGGCCAGTTGCTCCATATCCAGACCGGCACACATCCAGCCTTCGGCCCTGGCCGCTCGCTTGAGGGCAATATCGGTATGGCCCCCGATGAGAATTGGTGTTGCCTCGGTAGGGGCCGGGCACATCTTATTCGCAGGCATCTGGTGTATCTCGCCCCCATAGCCAAAGAATTCACCGGTTTCCAGTCCACGCAAAATATCAATTTGTTCGTCCAGGCGCTTACCGCGCTTGGCCCAGGGCACCTGACAGACAGCAAAATCTTCCTCCCAGGGACTGATACCGACACCAAAGTCGAATCTGTTGCCCGACAGGGACTGAATGCTCTGGACCTGCTTGGCGACAACTGCCGCCTGGCGCACCGCCAGCTTGTAGACAAAGGTAGCGAAACGTATCTTCTCAGTCACCGCTGCCATCGCTGCGATCGCAATCAGGCTTTCCAGAAAGGGGACACTCTCGAGGAACTCCCGGCTGCCATCTTTGTTATAAGGGTATTTGGAGCTGGCCTCCTGTGGATAGCAAATACTGTCCGGGATAGTAATACCGTGAAAGCCGGCCTCCTCCGTGGCTCTCGCAAGCGGCAGGTAGTGATCCGCATCGCACATACCAATTTGATAACTGAATCTCACGCGTGCTCTCCTCTAACAATTAATACTGGTTTCGGAGCGTAACTGTATCGCTTATTTAGCTAATGGCCATAGATACCTTGAAATTTTGCCCGCTGGCCTTAAATACTAAACCCACATTATCCGACTCTGAGTACGTTACAATGGAAACCATGGAATCTTCAGCAAATCAGGCACCAGAACTCCCCTGCGACGTCTCCCAGCGCTTTATCTTTGACGATGCCGATATCAGGGGCGAAACGGTTCATCTCGACGCTGCGCTGCAAGACATTCTCGCTATACACCCGTACGCCCCGGGGGTCAGTCAGCTAATTGGCGAATTTCTGGCGGCGGCGGTACTGCTCAGCACCACTTTGAAGTATGAGGGCAAACTTATTCTGCAAGCCCGCAGCGAGGGTCAAATTCCCCTGATTATGGTTGAGTGCAGCAATGATCTGCAAATTCGCGCCATTGTCCGGGGGGCAGAGCAGGCCACCAGTAGCAGTTTTGCAAAATTATTAAGCAATGGACAACTGGCTATCACCGTAGATCCAAAAAAAGGCAACCGTTACCAGAGTATTGTTCCCCTGGTCGAAGATTCTCTCGCCCACTCCCTGGACGCCTATTTTGAGCAATCGGAACAACTGGCCACGCGGTTCTGGCTGACCGCTGAGTCCGGTCGCGCGGCGGGCATGCTATTGCAGCAATTGCCAGCCCAGACCAACCCCGACGAGGTCCTGCGCGCACAGCAGTGGCAACACGCATGTGCGCTGGCTGCCACAGTCAAGGAAGATGAACTTCGCAGCTTGCCCGCAGCTGCCCTGTTGCACCGGCTGTACCACGAAAACCCAGTGCGTATATTCGAGCCAGCCACGGTAAAATTCCAGTGCAGTTGCTCCCGCGAGAGAACTCTCAACGCCCTGGCAACCATTGACCGCGACGAACTGGAAGACATCCTGCGTGAACACGGCCATATCATGATGGATTGCGAGTTCTGCAGTCAGCAGTATCGATACGAAAAGGAAGACCTCGCAGCGCTATTCGCCCTGGAACATGCGAGTGCTTCGCCCAGAACTTTACATTGATCTCCCTGATAGGGACTATTTTACCGATTAGGTTCGCAAACTTCCCCTCATCTGACATAATAACGCCCCCTTGAATACACCAAAACGCTGACACTCACAGGACAAATAATGAGCGCTGACACCATAGCTCCTCAGGCATACATCGATCTCGGCACCTCCCAGCTGGTAGAAGAATCCCTAAAACGTGGCGAGAGCATGCTGGCGGACACCGGCGCCCTGTTAGTCACCACCGGGCGACGCACCGGCCGCTCTCCCGCTGACCGCTTTATTGTCAGGGAAGCGAGCACCGAAGACGCCATAGACTGGGGCGGCGTCAACCGTCCCTTCGACAGCGATAAATTCGATGCGCTATGGGATAGAGTTGAGGCTTATCTTACGGAGCACGACCGCTTTGTCGCCCACCTGCATGTCGGTGAGCACTGTGACCACTATCTGCCCCTGAAGGTCACCACACAAACTGCGTGGCAGGGCCTGTTTGGACACAATATGTTTATCCGCCCCGATCAATACAATGCCGGGCGCAAGCCGGAATGGAAAATAATTAATGCCGTGGGCTTTGTCTGCGAGCCAGAGCGCGACGGCACCAACTCCGACGGTGTGGTACTGATCAACTTCGCCCAGCGCAAAGTGCTGCTGGCAGGTATGGGTTATGCCGGTGAAATGAAGAAAGCCATGTTTTCCGTGCAGAACTTCCTGTTACCCGAAAAAGACGTTATGTCCATGCACTGTTCGGCAAACGTGGGCGAGGCAGGCGATACCACTTTATTCTTCGGTCTCTCGGGCACCGGTAAAACCACCCTGTCGGCCGATCCAGACCGCTATTTGATCGGCGATGACGAGCACGGCTGGGCCAAAGGCTCGGTCTTTAATATTGAGGGTGGCTGCTACGCCAAAACTATCGATCTCAGCCAGAAGAATGAACCGGTTATCTGGGATGCCATTCGCTTCGGTTCAATTATCGAAAACGTGGTCGTCGATGAAAACCGCCACGCGGATTACTACGATACCAGCCTGACTGAGAATGGACGCTGCTGCTACCCTCTGGAGCACGTGGAAAAACGCACCGAAACCAATGCCGGCGGCGAGCCCAAGTGTGTCATCTTCCTGACCTGCGATGTCTCGGGTGTGCTGCCACCGGTGTCTATTTTGTCCAAGGAAGCGGCTGCCTATCACTTCCTCAGCGGTTACACCGCCAAAGTGGGCTCTACCGAGCTGGGCTCAGAAGCGGGCATTAACCCCACCTTCTCTGCCTGTTTTGGCGCGCCGTTTATGCCCAGGCCCGCCAGTGATTACGCTGAACTACTGATGAAGCGCATCGAAGAATTTGACAGCCAGGTCTATCTGGTGAATACCGGCTGGACCGGTGGCTCCGGCTCACCCGGTGGCAGTGGCTCCCGCTTCCCCATCCCGGTTACCCGGGCGGTGGTTTCTGCGGCCCAGAGCGGCGCCCTGCTCAATGTTGAAACAGAACACCTGGACATCCTGAACCTGGACATCCCCACGTCTATTCCCGGCGTGGACAATAAGTACATCAACCCGCGTGAAGGCTGGGGCGACACCGATGCCTATGACGAGCAGGCCGGCAAGTTAGCCGCTCTGTTCACCGAAAACATCACCAGCTTTGACGTCTCCTACGCCATTGTTGCGGCGGGGCCCAAGGCGGGATAGACACCTTCAGTTACGGAAATAGCAAAGGCTCACTGCTTAGTGGGCCTTTTTTTTGACTCCTTTACGAACACGAAGGCGGCCAGCGGCTTTGGGAAATAAGCGCGGAGACGGTCAGTGAATAACTATGGTGGAAATACATAAATTCTTTTAAAAACTAATTATCATTATTTTTCAGCAACTTAGCGAACACTTCATAAAAATATCTCAATTTCCCCTCCCTTTAGTATGTTTATTCTAGTTTTTCTTTGTAATCTGCTCGCAAATCAAGTGAGGAGACTCACACAACGTGAAACAAATGGAGTTAAACATGGCTACTGAAGCAAACAAAGACGTTAAGAAAGTTGTAAAGAAAGTTAAAGTTGCAGCCAAAAAGACTGCTGTAAAAGGCAAGACCGCTGCCAAGAAAGTAGCAGCCAAGAAGCCTGCTGCTCGCAAAGCTGCTCCCAAGAAGAAGGCTGCCAAGAAGTCTACTAACGACTTTACTGCACGCGCACAGGAAACTGGCCGCAAGGCATTCCTGGCCAGCCTGGGCTTTTACGGCAAGGCATTCGACCAGGTTCAGGATCAATTCAGCGATCTGCAGGACCAACTGGAAGCCCGTCGCAAGAAAGCAAACAAGACCTATGCTGACCTTGTGAAGCGCGGCGAGAAAGTTGAGAAAGCGACCAAGAGCCGTATCGACGATATCGAAATGCCTGAATTCAAGCTTGAAAGCCTGACCGATCGCAAAAAGCTGGAAGCTCAGCTGGACAAAGCCAAGGCTCGTTTCACTGATCTGAAAGATACTCTTAGCTTTAAAACCGCTGCTTAAGCGGGATCCCATCCAGGATCACTTATCCTCGTCTTGCGAGGTGTTTTTGGGGGCCACACTGTGGCCCCTTTTTTTTGTCTGCCAATCTGGTTTAATAGTCGGCTCCCCATAGGGGTCCCGATCGGTGTTTCACAGATAGAGGACAGGCAGCATGAGTAGTAAAAAAAGCAATGTGAGCGATAAGGCGAGTGAAATCGCCAAGAATATCTGGCTGGC
>JADFVW010000154.1 GCA_015222725.1 Pseudomonadota bacterium
CAACAGCCCAAACTCCAATCCCCCGCCTCGGCAACTCCTGCCCAACATCCACCTACTGCTCTGGGGACTTGCTTCAATAGTTAAAAAATCATAGTTATCATCGAGATATTAGTAAAAATACCCCGGCTATTTCATCGAAAGTCAGCAATATCAAAGGGTGACTAGCAGGCAATTATTTTCCCTGACCCCTCGTAGTGCATGGTATTGGCGGGGGCTGGTGGGTTGTTGTGTATATAAAGGCGGCATGTGGAGATGGGCGATAAAGAAAAGTCAGCACCGCCCAGATTGATGGCATAGCACCCCTTTCGACTCGACAGTCGGTACCAGGTCTGGCCGAAGAATTTCCTCCCCCTGGATAAAGGCAACTGGCTGCTACTATTATTCAACAGTGGGCGTATAAGCCGAATGATAAGCAAATGGCACTGCAGGGAAGCAGCTTTCTATTGACACATGTCTATAAAAAATAGGCGTAGCTAGTATTAGAATATGGCAGTTGTCATGATCTGGGGAAAAGCCATGAATAACCGGCAAAATATCCTCGCTCTATGCATTTCAGTACACGTGGCACTGAGCCCGGGGGCACTGGGCGCCGAGAGTGAGCCGAATACAGAGACTTCGAATCCTGCCGGGGCGGAATCCGAACTGACCATGGGCACTGCCGCATCCATTCGCAACCAGTTTGAAGTGGACAGTAGCACCAAGGATTACAAGCTAAAGATCCCGGTGATAGACACCTTATTCAGCTCCTGGGGCGAATTGCGATCGGAACTCGCGGAAAAACACGGCTTTCGACCAAATATATCAGCGACTCACGTCTACCAGAAAACCACCGATAGCGTGGGCCCGGAGGACAGCGCTGCTGGTTATGAGTTGGTCGTTGATGGCACCTGGACTTTTACCGGCCGAAACACAACATCGCCAACCACCGCAGGCTTCGAATTTCTGTATCGCGACTTTACATCAGACATCCCACCCGTCGCTCTCTTCACCCAGGCGGGAACTCTATACCCCAGCACAGTGGCATTCAGTGAGGTGGACCCTACTATCGGGCAGCTCTGGGTCCAGAAGAAGTTCAACAACCGCTTTGGCTTTCAGGCAGGTAAGCTGTTCCCGCTGGCATACTACGACTACTTCCCGCTGAAAAACTTTCGCACTGATTTTATGGATGCCATTCACGCCGCGAACTTTGTGATTCCTCTGCCGGACCGGGGCCTTGGCAGCTATGTGATGTACCGCCCAACCTCTCAGCATTATTTACGTGTCGGCGTACACGACGCCAATGCCGATAACGAGGATTTCGATTTCGACGTATTTGACGATGGTGAACTGTTCAGTATCTTCGAACTGGGCTGGGACCCCGGCTTGACGCCCGCAATACCCGGGAGGCCACCCATGGGTGATGTACATATCAGCCTCTGGCACCAGGATGAACGGGACCACGACAGGGTGGCGGAAGCCTGGGGGTTTGTGGTGTCGGCTTATCAAAAAATGGGCCGATTCTTACCCTTCGTACGTTATGGTTATGCCGACAGTGATTCGGAAATCGGCCTGAAGGATGCAACTCCCATCGAGCATATGGTCAATGCCGGTGTAGCCATAGACGCTCTTTTCGGGCAGCAGGATGACCGCCTGGGCATCGGGTTCACCTGGTCCCGGCCTATCGATGATGCACTGGATGATCAGGAAGCCATTGATCTGTATTACCGGGTACAATTGAGCCCGCGAATCGCGATCACACCCACGATACAAATCGTGTTTGACCCGGTGCGCAACACCGACGAAGACAATCTCACCATCTGGGGTATTCGAACCCGTTTCGCCTTTTGAACCAACCAATGAGGAAGCGCGCAATGATCCATAAAACCACCAAGTTACCTGGCGTCGCTTTCGCGATACTCTGCCTGTTGCTACCCGGCATTGCACTGGCTGACATGAAAAAGCCCAATATCTTGCTGATTATGGCGGATGATATGGGCTGGTCGGACTTGGGCAGTTTTGGCAGCGAAATTGGAACACCGCATCTTGATGCCCTGGCACAGCGCGGCGTCAAGTTCACCAACTTTCATACGTCGGTCAGTTGTTCGCCGACACGTTCCATGTTGTTTTCCGGGACCGACAACCATCTCGCGGGCCTGGGAAATATGGGTGAGATGCTACAGCCGAACCAGGTCGGCAAACCCGGTTACGAGGGGCACCTGAATGATCGGGTCGTATCCCTGGCTGAAGTCTTAAAGACAAGCGGCTACCACACCTATATGGCAGGCAAGTGGCATCTGGGCCATGATCCCGAGAGCTATCCCCATGCCCGGGGATTTGACGAGTCTCTGAGCATGTTATTTGGGGGCGCCAGCTACTGGAGCGACATGTTTGGCCTACTTGCAGTGCACGAGGAAGTAGCGGAGTACGTTCACAACGACCAGTTACTCAAGAAGTTGCCCAGAGATTTTTACGCCACCCGCAACTACACCGATTTTCTGATGGACTCCATCCGGGCAAACCGTGGCGATGGCAAGCCGTTTTTCGCCTATCTGGCCTTTACGGCCCCGCATGACCCTGTTCAGGTCCCCGAGCCCTGGCTCAGTCAATATCGTGGCGACTACGATTCAGGCTACGAAGTGCTCAAGGCTGAGCGGGCTGAGCAAGCTCGCAAGATTGGCATTGTTCCGGCCGACGCCCCCATGCCCCCGCGCCACCCGATGCTACCGGCCTGGGATACGCTCAGAGGGAATGAAAAGGCCCTGCAGGCACGCGGCATGGAGGTCTATGCCGGGCTTGTGACCAATATGGATTACCACGTTGGTCGGATGATGAGCTTCCTCAGGGACATTGGTCAAGACAGCAATACCATCGTTCTGTTTCTCTCTGATAACGGCCCCAACCCGTGGTCCAGTGAAGACTATCCCGGCAACGCCGGCAGCGAGTGGTTTGCCCAGTTCGATAATAGCGTCGACAATATCGGCCACCCGATGTCGCACTACGCCTACGGCATGGGCTGGGGATCCGCCAGTGCCGGCCCGCTGGACCTGTTCAAGATGACCGTTGGTGAAGGGGGTATCCGTTCTCCCCTGTTAGTAGCGGGCCCCGGCGTCAAAAGCGGCCTTCAGACCGATGCCTTTGGTTATGTGTGGGACATCATGCCCACCATTCTGGATATGACTGGCATTCAACACCCGCGGGAAACCGGTAATAAGAAGATTGAAACTATGCGTGGCAGGTCACTGTTGGGTGTACTCGACGGATCAGTTCTGCAGGCTTACGGCGATGAAGACTTCGTTGGAGGCGAAATGCAGAACGGCAAATGGATGCGCCAGGGAGACTACAAAGCCGTATCGGTTGCACCGCCCTATGGAAAAGGCACATGGCACCTGTACAACCTTGCCAAAGACCCAGGGGAAACCAATGACCTGTCCGAATTGCATCCGGATATTCTGAAACGCTTACAGCAAGCCTGGCAGGAATATGCAGATGAAGTTGGCGTCATCCTGACGGAATAGCTTAGCGATCTTGCCTCGGGCAATGCCGGGCGAAAACTTCGCTGTATGACTATAATGTGCTGGCTCTGCCCGAATAGCTGACCATCTATCCAGGCTCCCAAAGACCGGTAAGCAGTGAACACCAGCCGTTAGCCCCACCTGCTCCAGACCCATGCCAGTGCGAATGATGGCATAGTACCCCCTTTGCACACCATCGCAGCAACCAAAGCTGACCGAAGAAAAATACCCCCTGTGCATGGCGAATTCGCAATTTACTCAGAGAATCAAAGCGTTAACTCAACCCGACGCACTCGACGAACACGTCGCCAGATTACCAACCCCAATACCTTCCACCCCATCACCCTCGTCGAGTACGCCAGGTTCGTCGGGTGTAATTGGAGTTTCTTTCTACCGCCCCCCTACTCCCATACTTTTTCCACCTCCTGCAACATATCTGCCCGCGAATTCCGAGGGGGTTTCTTATAGCGCCAGATCAGGACAAACCCCATCAGCTACCAGCTATCAGCTACTGGCACCAGAGTGGCAATCTGTGGAGGACTTTGCCCAGGGGTATTACCTTGCCCATGGATTGGCCAATATGCTCACCAGCAGGCACTGGCAAGCAGAGAGGAAGTTTACTGGGGATTACCCTGGGTGATCGCTTTGCGCCCGAAAGCAGACATGTGCAGGTAGCTGATTTGGGTAATCGCTATGTCCGGATTGTCCTATAAGCGGTCTGCCGTAAACCATATTATATTTATGGTTATTTGACCTGCGTCAATATTGCATTGCGAAAGTCGAGCCATACTAAAGAAAGCAAATGCAGGTACGTCGAATTGTACGCACTATATGTGAAGAAGGAGGTGCATAATGAGTAAGCGACTGGCTGGCAAACGTGTTCTCGTCACGCAGGCGAAGGATTACATGGGCCCGGACACGATCGAACTCTTTCGTGAGGAAGGGGCGGAGGTCATCGCGGACGAGACCGACCTGACG
>JADFVW010000155.1 GCA_015222725.1 Pseudomonadota bacterium
AATTAATACCCATCAGCCACTCGATGTCTTCGTACCGGGTCTCTTCTACTGGTGCCCCGGTGCCCACGCCCGCATTATTGACCATAATATCGACATGTGGGTAATCTCTGGCGATTTCCTTCGCCCAGTCCTGCATGGCACGCTTGTCGGAGACATCCACAGCGCGACAGCTCACTGCGATATCAGGTCTTTCCAGGGATTGCACGGTGGCCGCCATTCCCTCCTCACTGATATCGCACAACAGCAATCGACAGCCCTCCCGGTTGAGCTGCTGGGCCAGTGCCCTGCCGATACCTGAACCCGCTCCGGTAATGACCGCTAACTTTGACTCGCTGTATGCCATACATTTGAATTCGCTTGAAAAGAGATGCTACATAATAGGGGAGTCCTCCCTTAAAGCAATATCCCCGCTTATGCCCTAGACAGATAGCGGCTGATCCCCTAAAATCAGCGGCCAGAAATCGCAGGCTTGGTGGGCGCGCCGAGTATTGTGCGACTGTACTATTTGCCTTGTGAATAACCAGAGCTGAATTTATGAAAAAAGCGAGATGAGGGTTTCCCATCTCGCTTTTTTTGAGCGCGCGCGGCAGCGGTTATATCCCTGAATAATGGAGGTTCAATTGTCCAATCCAGCCATATTAGTCCTTGAAGATGGCACTATTTTCAGAGGGTTGGCAATAGGCGCTGAAGGCAGCTCTGCCGGAGAGGTGGTGTTTAATACCGCCATGACTGGTTATCAGGAAATTCTCACCGACCCCTCCTACGCCAGGCAAATCGTTACCCTGACCTACCCTCACATCGGCAATACGGGTACCAATTGTGAGGATGAGGAGTCTGTAAAAAATTGGGGTGCGGGTTTAATTATCCGCGATCTTCCGCTGCTGGCGAGCAATTATCGCAATGAGCAAAGCCTGCAGGATTACCTGTGCAGCCGCAATATTGTTGCCATTGCCGATATCGATACCCGCAAATTGACCCGTATTCTGCGGGAGAAGGGTGCGCAGCATGGCTGTCTCATGGCCGGCGCAGATATTGATGAAGCCGATGCCCTGGCCCAGGCGCAGTCATTTTCCGGTCTGAAGGGTCTGGATTTGGCGAAAGAGGTAACGGTAGATAAGAGTTATAGCTGGAGCGAGGGCAGTTGGGTGCTCGGGGAGGGCACCAGTGAGCGCCCGGCAGAACAGTTGCCCTGGCATGTGGTTGCCTATGACTATGGAGTGAAGCGCAATATATTGAGAATGTTGGTCGACCGGGGTTGCCGCTTGACCGTTGTCCCGGCGCAAACGCCCGCCTCCGAGGTGCTGGCACTGAACCCGGATGGTGTGTTCCTCTCCAACGGGCCGGGCGATCCCGAGCCCTGTACCTATGCTATCGAGGCCATCAAGACTATTCTTGAGACTGATATCCCCGTGTTCGGTATCTGTCTTGGGCATCAATTGCTGGGTCTGGCCAGCGGCGCCGCCACGGTAAAAATGAAGTTTGGCCATCACGGTGCCAACCACCCGGTGCAGAACCTAGAAGATGGCACAGTGATGATTACCAGCCAGAATCACGGTTTTGCAGTCGATGAGTCCAGCTTGCCCGACACCTTGCGGGTCACCCACAAATCGCTGTTCGACGGCTCACTTCAGGGTATCCATCGAACCGACAAGGCGGCCTTCAGTTTTCAGGGGCACCCCGAGGCCAGCCCCGGGCCGCATGAAGCATCGACACTGTTTGACCATTTTATTGAATTGATTGAGCAACGCGCAGGGAAAAGCTGATTTAGTATGCCAAAAAGAACCGACATTGAAAGCATCCTGATTCTCGGCGCGGGCCCGATTATTATCGGCCAGGCCTGTGAATTTGATTACTCAGGGGCCCAGGCCTGTAAAGCGCTGCGCGAGGAGGGCTACCGGGTTATTCTGGTGAACTCCAACCCCGCTACTATCATGACAGACCCGGCCATGGCCGACGCGACTTACATCGAACCCATCGATTGGCAGACAGTCGCCAAAATCATTGAAATCGAGAAGCCCGATGTCCTGCTGCCGACCATGGGTGGCCAGACCGCCTTGAATTGCGCCCTGGACCTTGCTCGGGAAGGTGTACTGGATGCTCACAATGTAGAGATGATAGGCGCCAGCAAAGAGGCCATCGACAAGGCCGAGGATCGCCAGTTATTCGATGTGGCGATGAAGAAAATTGGCCTGGACACACCGCGCTCTGCAATTGCCCACAGCCTGGAAGAGGCAAATCAGGCGATTGATCGCCTGGGGTTTCCCTGTATTATCCGCCCCTCGTTCACCATGGGTGGGTCTGGTGGTGGCATCGCCTACAACCGTGAAGAATTCGAAGAAATTTGTGTGCGCGGCTTGGAGTTGTCACCCACTACCGAACTGTTGATCGATGAGTCCCTGATTGGCTGGAAAGAATTCGAGATGGAGGTTGTTCGCGACAAAAACGACAACTGCATCATCGTTTGCGCCATAGAAAACTTCGATGCCATGGGTGTACACACCGGTGACTCTATTACCGTTGCGCCGGCCCAGACCCTGACCGACAAGGAATACCAGATCATGCGCAACGCCTCGCTGGCGGTGCTGCGGGAAATCGGCGTTGAGACGGGCGGCTCCAATGTGCAATTTGGCATTGACCCGAAAACCGGGCGCATGGTTATTATTGAAATGAACCCGCGGGTGTCGCGCTCCTCGGCACTGGCTTCCAAGGCGACCGGTTTCCCCATTGCCAAAATTGCGGCCAAGTTAGCCATAGGCTATACCCTTGACGAGTTGCGCAATGACATCACAGGGGGTGCGACACCGGCATCGTTTGAGCCCTCCATCGATTATGTTGTCACCAAGATTCCCCGTTTTGCCTTCGAGAAATTTCCCGCAGCCGACTCCCGCCTCACTACCCAGATGAAGTCGGTGGGCGAGGTGATGGCCATTGGGCGCACGTTTCAGGAGTCACTGCAAAAAGCACTGCGCGGACTGGAGGTGGGTTCCTCCGGTTTTGAGCACATGTTGGATGTGGACGACCCGGAACGACGGACTGATTTAATCGCCGAGTTGACCAACCCCGGCCCCGACAGAATCTGGTACATAGGCGATGCCTTTCGCGCTGGCATGACCGTAGATGAAGTGTATAAATTCTCCGGCGTAGACCCCTGGTTCCTGGTGCAGATTCAAGACCTCATCAATACCGAAGACAAGCTCAAGGCGGTGAACCTGGAGGCGATTGAGTACGACCAGATGTTCCGTCTCAAGCGCCAGGGCTTTTCCGACATACGCCTGGGTGTATTGCTCAATCGTCCGGAACACTCGGTGCGTGAGCATCGCCACGGCCTGGGGATCCGCCCGGTGTACAAGCGGGTTGATACCTGCGCAGCAGAATTCGCCTCGGCAACCGCCTATATGTACTCCACCTACGAGGAGGAGTGCGAGGCAGCCCCCAGTGATCGCGACAAGATCCTGGTTCTGGGTGGCGGCCCCAACCGCATTGGCCAGGGCATTGAGTTCGATTACTGCTGCGTGCACGCTTCTCTGGCCCTGCATGAGGACGGCTATGAAACCATCATGGTCAACTGTAACCCCGAGACTGTCTCGACGGATTACGACACTTCAGACCGCCTGTATTTCGAGCCGGTGACTCTGGAAGATGTACTGGAGATTATTGACCTTGAAAAACCCAGGGGCGTAATCGTACAGTTTGGCGGGCAGACCCCGTTGAAGCTGGCAAGGGCCCTGGAAGCACAGGGCGTACCGATTATCGGTACCACACCGGACGCCATAGACCGGGCCGAAGACCGCGAGCGTTTCCAGCAGATGATCCAGAAGCTGGGCCTGAAACAGCCGGTGAATACCACGGTTCGCAGTACTGACGAAGCCGTCGCCGCGGCATCGGATATTGGTTACCCCCTGGTTGTACGTCCCTCCTATGTACTGGGTGGCCGGGCCATGGAAATTGTCTACCGCGAGGAAGACCTGTTGCGCTATATGCGCGATGCGGTGCAGGCCTCCGACGATGCGCCGGTATTGTTGGACAGCTTCCTCAGCGCAGCTATTGAAGTCGACGTCGATGCGGTGTGTGATGGCGAGGAAGTTGTGATCGGTGCCATCATGCAGCATATCGAACAGGCTGGCATACACTCGGGTGATTCCGCCTGCTCCCTGCCTCCCTACAACCTGGCACCCGACGTGCAGGATGCCATGCGTGAGCAGATCAAGCAGATGGCACTGGAACTGGGTGTGAAGGGGCTGATGAACGTGCAGTTGGCCTGGCAGGATGAAGAGATATATATCATCGAAGTGAATCCGCGTGCCTCGCGCACGGTACCCTTTGTGTCCAAATGTATTGGTACATCGCTGGCCAAAATTGCCGCCCGTTGCATGGTGGGGCAGAGCCTGGACAGTCAGGGCTTTACCAAAGAGATCATTCCGCCCTATTTCAGCGTGAAAGAGGCGATAATGCCTTTTAACAAGTTCCCCGGTGTGGATCCCATACTGGGGCCAGAGATGAAATCTACGGGTGAGGTTATGGGCACGGGCAATACCTTCGCCGAGGCCTTCGCCAAGGCGCAGCTGGGTGGCGGTGCCTGTGCACCTAAAAGCGGCACCGTGTTGATAAGCGTTCGCGACGTCGATAAGCCCGGTGTTGTAGAAGTGGCAAAAAACCTGGCGGGAATGGGTTTCAAGATTGCCGCAACCGGTGGCACAGCAGATGCCATAGAGGCGGCCGGCGTGGAAGTTCGCCGGGTTAACAAGGTGCTGGAAGGGCGTCCGCATATCGTGGATATGATTAAAAACGATGAGGCAGATATGATTATCAACACCACCGAGGGGCGCCGGGCCATTGAAGATTCTGCCTCTATCCGCGCCAGCGCCGAGGCGCACCGGGTGTTTTATACAACAACCTTAACGGGTGCCGAGGCTATTTGCATGGCCATGAAGTTGAAAGATGAAACTACAGTGCGGCGCCTACAGGACCTACACAAGAGTATAGTGCAATGAACAAAGTACCTATGACGGTGGCCGGTGAAGCGGCCCTGCGGGAAGAGCTAACCAGGCTTAAAACAGTTGATCGCCCAAGAATCAGTAAGGCAATTGGTATCGCGCGGGAGCACGGTGACCTGAAAGAGAATGCCGAGTATCACGCCGCCCGGGAGCAACAGAGCTTCGCCGAGGGCCGCATTATTGAAATTGAATCCAAACTGGCCGGGGCCCAGGTTATCGACGTGACCTCTATAGCCAAAACCGGCAAGGTGTTCTTCGGCACTACCGTCGACCTGATTAATATCGAGACCGACGCGGAAGTGACCTACCGCATCGTTGGCGAAGACGAGGCCGATATCAAGCAGAACCTGATTTCTGTGGGCTCACCGGTGGCCCGGGCGCTCATTGGCAAAGAAGAGGGCGATATCGTTGTTGTGCGTGCGCCCGCTGGCGACATAGAGTACGAGATAGGCCAAGTTCACCATATCTAGGAATGGTCTGCGCCGCCAGCTGTGAGCTTATTCTCTCTCATGCTGAAATAGCTGCACTTTAGTCAGCACCAGCTGCGCCACAAGCTTCACCATCAGGGCGTGGTTTTCCACCCGAATGCCTTCCAGCCCGGTATTTATTTGCTGATTCAAGTCCTCGCTATCCGCATCGTCGATACCTGGCGGCAGTTGAATGCTGAAGCTGTACTGCTCGGACTCGCTGAGCTGCGCATAGGTACGGGTGAGTTGTTCTGCGGCAAAATCGATCAGTGTCTGGTCGGCGCCTTTGCTGGCCAGCAGCTTCCGCAACTGGCCGTCCAGATAGGCCAGCCCCTGCACCTGCCGGGAGGGAAATTCGAGGACCTTGCCCACTAAACCGGGCGAATCAGATTGGACAACCTGGGGTCGGGTTCTGCGCTGCGCCGCAGCACCAGAATGACGCTGCCAATACTGTGAACCAGCTTGGATCGGGTGGCGGCACACAGTTCCTGCGCCACGGCCATGCGAGCCGCCTTGTCACCGACAGCCAGCTTGATTTTGATCAATTCGTGGTCTTTCAGGGCGCGGTCTATTTCGCTGACAACGTTTTCGCTGAGCCCTTTGCCGGCGATGGTAACAACCGGCTTCAGTTTGTGACCTATGGCGCGAAGTTGTTTGCTGTCCTGATTGGCTTTCTTGCTCATGCTTTTTCCGGGTTATAATTGGCGGCTGAATGACGCGCGTATTCTACACTAACCGGGAAGCAGAGTCAGAGGCTCACCAATAATGGCCAAGAAAAAATCCTCCAGCCACGCCTGGCTAAAGGAGCATCGGGACGACCTCTATGTGCAGCGAGCCCAGCGCGAGGGCTATCGCTCGCGTGCCTGTTACAAGCTGCTGGAACTGCAGGAAAAAGACAGGCTTATTCGCCCCGGCATGACTGTGGTGGATTTGGGCAGCGCCCCGGGGGGGTGGTCACAGGTTGCTGCGGAGCTGGTGGGTCACAATGGCCGAGTTATTGCCTCGGATATCCTGCCTATGGACAGCCTGGCCGGCGTGGAGTTTATTAAAGGTGATTTCACCGAAGACGACATATTTGACCAGATTGTTGCTGTAATCGGGGAAACCCCCGTGGATGTTGTTGTCTCGGATATGGCGCCGAATATGAGCGGCATGAGCGAGGTAGACCAGCCCCGGTCCATGTATCTGGTTGAGCTCGCCCTGGACATGTCGCGCCGTGTTTTGCCCCCTGGAGGGGTGTTTGTGACCAAAATTTTTCAGGGTGAGGGCTTCGAGGCGCTGTTAAAAGATGCTCGCAGCTCGTTTTCCCGTGTATTGACCCGCAAACCACAGGCTTCCCGTGCTCGCTCCAAGGAAGTTTATCTGGTCGCAAAAGACTACAAAGGCTAGCCGTCAGGGGGCTTGAAATATGGAGCAATCGCCCCAATTGTAGTACATTGGGCGGTTCTATTTATCCGACCCAGAGAATTGTGTGTGGGTGATCGCCGTTTTTCGGCCTTCACCTGTCCGTCCGTGAGGTAATAGCGTTGAGTGATATGGCTAAAAATTTATTATTGTGGCTGGTGATAGCCGCCGTTTTGTTGTCGGTATTTAACAATTTCAATATGCAGGAGGCCAACGATGAAGTCGGGTATTCCGATTTTATTGCGGAGGTCCAGCGCGACCAGGTACAGAGCGTCGTGATCGACGGGCTTACTATTTCCGGTGAGCGCTACGACGGTTCCAGTTTTGAGACGATTCGGCCCATGGTCGAAGACCCCAAACTCATCGACGACTTACTCGAACATAAAGTCAACGTAGAGGGCAAGAAGCCCGAGCAGCAGAGCGTGTGGACGCAGCTGTTGGTAGCCAGTTTCCCCATTCTGATCATTATCGCGGTGTTCATGTTTTTTATGCGCCAGATGCAGGGCGGCGGCGGTGGCAAGGGCGGCCCCATGAGCTTTGGCAAGAGTAAGGCCAGGCTGCTGGGTGAAGACCAGATTTCAACGACATTCGCCGATGTGGCGGGTATTGATGAGGCGAAAGAGGATTTGCAGGAATTGGTTGAGTTTCTGCGCGACCCCGGCAAGTTCCAGAAACTGGGTGGGCGTATTCCCCGGGGCGTATTGCTGGTGGGACAGCCGGGTACCGGTAAAACGCTGCTGGCCAAGGCTATCGCCGGTGAAGCCAAGGTACCCTTTTTCTCAATTTCAGGCTCGGATTTTGTCGAAATGTTCGTAGGTGTAGGTGCATCCCGGGTTCGCGATATGTTTGAGCAGGCCAAGAAGCAGTCTCCCTGTATTATTTTCATCGACGAAATTGATGCCGTTGGCCGCCATCGCGGCGCGGGTCTTGGCGGTGGCCACGACGAGCGCGAGCAAACCCTCAACCAATTACTGGTGGAAATGGATGGCTTTGAAGCCAATGACGGCGTGATTGTGATCGCGGCCACCAACCGCCCCGATGTGCTTGACCCCGCGCTACTGCGCCCTGGGCGTTTCGACCGGCAGGTGGTTGTCAGTCTGCCTGATATTCGTGGCCGTGAACAAATTCTTAAAGTGCATATGCGCAAAGTACCATTGGACGAGGATGTGGAAGCGTCAAAAATTGCCAGGGGTACACCGGGTTTTTCCGGCGCGGATCTTGCCAACCTGGTCAACGAGGCGGCGCTGTGTGCGGCGCGGATAAATATTCGCACGGTGGGCATGGCCCAGTTTGAGCAGGCCAAAGATAAAATCATGATGGGTGCCGAGCGCAAGTCCATGGTGATGTCCGAAGACGAGAAACGGAACACGGCTTATCACGAGGCGGGCCACGCTATTGTCGGTCGTCTGGTGCCCGAGCACGACCCGGTATACAAGGTCAGTATTATTCCCCGGGGCCGCGCCCTGGGTGTCACCATGTTCCTGCCCGAAGAGGACAGGTACAGTCACAGCCGCCGCTATATCATCAGCCAGATTTGCAGTTTGTACGGCGGCCGTATCGCGGAGGAAATGACCCTGGGTAAAGATGGTGTAACCACCGGTGCATCCAACGATATCCAGCGCGCCACGGATATTGCCCGCAGCATGGTGACCAGGTGGGGGCTGTCTGAAAAGCTGGGCCCGCTGATGTACGATCAAGCTGAAGAGGAGGTGTTCCTGGGGCGCTCGGCGGGGCAGGCCAGTAAAGCTGTGTCGGATGAAACCGCCCGACTGATCGACGAGGAAGTGCGCGGTATTATTGATTCAAGTTACGCAACGGCCGAGAAGCTTCTGGCAGACAATATCGACAAGTTGCACATGATGGCCGATGCCCTGATGTTGTATGAAACCATTGACGCCGGTCAAATCGATGAAATCATGGCGGGCAAAAAGCCTACAGAGCCCCGCGACTGGAACGATACCGGCACTACTGGCGGTGATAAAGGAGACAGCCCGGCTGTGGATGATGTCAAACCAGCAGATCCCATAGGCGGTCCGGCTGGCGAGCACTAGCGCCCAGCCCGGGTCAAGCCCTTGCCGTTCAATTCTGACTCTAAAGCTCCGGTGCTAGCCTGCGCCGGACGCGATCTCAATCTCTCAAGTCCTGCTATTATGGGCGTGATAAACACCACGCCCGACTCCTTTTCCGACGGTGGTAATTTATTTCAGGGTTCGCAGCTGGATATTGAATGCGCCATGTCCCGGGCCAGGGTACTGGTGGCTGAGGGGGCGCATATTCTCGATATTGGGGGTGAGTCTACTCGCCCGGGGGCGGCAGCTGTATCCTCGGGGGAAGAATGCGATCGCGTACTGCCGCTGGTAGAGAAAATTTGTGCTGAACTGGATGTAATTGTCTCGGTGGATACCAGTACGGGGCTGTTGATGACAGAAGCAGCCGCTGCGGGTGCCGGTATAATCAATGATGTGCGTGCGCTGGGAACACAGGGCGCGCTGCTGGCAGCTGCACAAACCGGGCTGCCCATTTGTCTGATGCATATGCGCGGTGGTCCGAAGGACATGCAAAACGCGCCGCAGTACAATAACGTCCTGCAGGAGGTTATTCATTTCCTGGCAGGCAGGGTAGAGGTCTGTGAGGCAGCGGGCATAGTGCGGTCGCGCCTGATACTGGATCCGGGGTTCGGTTTTGGTAAGACGGTGGCGCATAACCTGCAGCTTTTGCGGGGGTTGCCCCGTCTGGCCGAGCTGGGACTACCCATGCTAGTGGGCTTCTCGCGCAAGTCCATGATAGAAAAATTGATAGGGAGAGCCGTCGATCAACGGCTTCCAGCCTCTCTGGCACTCGCCGTCCTGGCAGTGGAGAGAGGTGCTGGGATAATAAGAACACACGATGTTGCCGCCACTGCCGATGCAGTGGCGATGACAGTAGCTTTGGCAGGAGTAGAGACGCAGTGACGAAGCGATACTTTGGTACAGACGGCATCCGGGGGGCGGTGGGCGAAAGCCCCATCACCCCCGATTTTATGCTCAAATTGGGCTGGGCCTCTGGCCGGGTATTTGCCCGTAATGCGGGCTCTTCCGGCCACTGCACGGTAATAATTGGCAAAGATACCCGGGTGTCAGGTTATATGTTTGAGTCTGCCCTGGAGGCGGGGCTTGTGGCAGCGGGGGTCGATGTGAAATTGTTGGGCCCCATGCCCACTCCCGCTGTTGCGCTGATGACTGTCAGCCACAATGCCGAGGCGGGTATTGTGATCAGCGCCTCCCACAACCCCTTTTACGATAATGGCATCAAGTTCTTTTCGGCGAGCGGTACCAAGCTGGCCGATGAGGTGGAGCATGCCATTGAAGAAGAGCTTGAAAAGACCTTAACCACGGTAAGCTCGGCCGATATCGGCAAGGTACTGCGGGTAACAGATGCCGCGGGTCGCTATATCGAATACTGCAAATCGACTGTCCCCAGAAAATTCAGCCTGCGCGGATTGAAAATAGCGGTGGATTGCGCCCATGGGGCCACCTACCATATTGCACCATCTGTCCTGAGTGAGTTGGGCGCAGACGTGATCCCTATTGGGGTAAAGCCCGATGGCTTCAATATTAATGAGGGTGTCGGCTCTACCGATATGGCCCGGTTGGCGCAATTGGTTATTGAGCATAAAGCAGATGTGGGTATTGCCTATGATGGCGATGGCGACAGGGTTCTTTTTGTGGATCAAAATGGCGAGATAATTGACGGTGATGAACTGCTCTACATTATTGCGCGGGACAGGCTCGCCAGGGGCAAAAGCGATGCCGGCGTGGTGGGAACCCTGATGTCCAATCTTGGCCTTGAGCGGGCTTTAAAAGATGAGGGTTTACAGTTTGTTCGCGCCCAGGTTGGTGACCGCTACGTAAAGGAATTAATGGAAACACACGGCTGGAGCCTGGGCGGAGAATCCTCGGGGCATATTATCTGCTCCTATGTGACCACTACCGGTGATGGCATTGTTGCATCCTTGCAAGTATTGGCTGCATTGCGGGGCTCAGGCATGGATTTGGCCACCCTGCGTTCTGGCATGACGAAATACCCACAGACCATGATTAATGTGCGGGTTTCCGGCAGGGTCGTGCTGGCTGACCACCCCGATCTGGGGCCGGCAGTGCAGGCGGTTGAACAACAATTAGGTGATCGCGGTCGGGTATTGCTGCGCCCCTCGGGCACCGAGCCCCTGGTGCGCGTGATGATTGAGGGCGATGATGCCGCCGAGGTTGAGTCGCTGTGCCGTTCACTGGCCGACGAGGTGAAAAAAATATTGGGCTGACTCAGGTGGTATTCGCCTTGTAAGTCACACCTATCTTGGGTAAGATTGCGGCCGTTTTTCGCTGGGAGGATCTCATGCGTCGATCACTGGTAGTTGGTAACTGGAAGATGAATGGCTCAGAGGCCTTCGTCGAGAAATTGTTGGCCGATTTGATTGGCGGATTGTCCGAACAGCAGGCAGAAATAGCGGTTTGTCCTGGCTATGTACATATTGCCCAGGCCACCAGTCTGTGCGCCGGTACGCCGGTTGTAGTGGGGGGGCAGGATTGCTCCCATGTGCAATCGGGCGCGTATACCGGAGAAGTGGCTGCGGCCATGTTGTGCGATCTCGGTTGCCAATGGGTTATATTGGGTCACTCCGAGCGTCGCCAGTATCACGGCGAACTCAGTGCGCTGATTGGGGCAAAACTGGCCGCAGCGGTAGAGGCTGGTTTGCGGCCTATTCTCTGTGTGGGTGAAACGCGAGAGCAGCGAGAGAATGGCGACGCCGAGACCATAGTTGCCAGCCAGTTGCGCGGTGCGTTGCTGGAACAGGCAAACCTCAGCGGTCTGGTTGTGGCCTACGAGCCTGTTTGGGCCATTGGCACGGGTTTAACGGCATCTCCTGAGCAAGCTCAGGAGATGCATGCATTTATCCGCAGCTGCCTGGAAGAGATTCCCGGTGTGGATGCCGGGGCAACGCGGCTTCTGTATGGCGGCAGTGTGAAAGGTGCGAACGCGGCGGAACTGTTTTTCCAGCCGGATATAGACGGTGCACTGGTGGGCGGCGCAGCACTGGATGCGACAGAATTTTTGGCCATTATCAATGCGGCCTAGTGTTTATTTGAATTAAAGGTGTCCCAAGAGGGGCAATAGAAATATGGAACAAATTGTTTTAGTAGTTCACCTGCTGGTCGCGATATCTATCATCGGGCTTATTATGCTGCAACAGGGTAAAGGTGCCGATATGGGTGCCTCCTTTGGAGCGGGCGCATCACAAACCCTGTTGGGTAGTGATGGCAGTGGTAATATACTGACCCGTTCTACTGCCTGGCTGGTTGTGTTATTTTTTGCCACCAGTTTTGGCCTGGCCATTATCGCTAACGGCAAGTCCGCCGCGGTGAATGACCTGGATCTGGATATTCCCGCCGTGGTACTGGAAGGAGCAGCCATTGAGCAGGTCGAGATTGGCTCAGAGCTTCCTGTGATCGAGACAGAAGTACCAGAAGCGAGCTCAGCGACAACGGAGCAGGACGTTCCCGATCTATAAATAAAAGAAACAAGACATGCCGAAGTGGTGGAATTGGTAGACACGCCATCTTGAGGGGGTGGTGAGCTATGCTCGTGCGGGTTCAAGTCCCGCTTTCGGC
>JADFVW010000156.1 GCA_015222725.1 Pseudomonadota bacterium
CCATTAACTCCCTCTGGAGTATAATTAAGACAGTTTTTCAGTAATGCCAGTGTGGTGAAATTGGTAGACACGCCGGATTCAAAATCCGGTTCCTTCACGGGAGTGGCGGTTCGAGTCCGCCCACTGGTACCATTGATTCAGGGATTCCCCTGCCGACTACAGCACTTTCCGATACAGATTTATCTTGACTTACATCAATATCTTGATCGTCCTATGGACTACAACACAATATGTGGTGTAAAGTATGCCCATGTGTAGTGTCTTTTTTTTAAGAAAGAAGACCATTGAGTGAAGGCAATTTGTAAATAATAAGGGTCACAGCAGTAAGCTGACAGTGGCCTGTTCTTGCTTTCACCCACGGATTGAAAAGCACCAGAGCTGTGCAGCATTTATCCGCGATAATAATAATTTGTAAATGCTGTGAAGTGTGAAGGAAGTTGTTTAGATGGCCCATGCGTTGAAGGCACACGTATTACCTGAGCCAACAGTGTACGCTGTTGATGATGATCCCATTGTTCGTATCTTGCTGGCAGCACTATTCGAGGGTGCAAATATTCCAGTAGAAACCTTTTCCTCTGCGGAGGAATTTCTGGAGGTCTACACACCCGACAATCCCGGAGTACTACTGCTGGACATAGTAATGCCCGGCATGAGTGGCCTTGAGTTACAAAAAGTCTTAGCCGTGTATGGCAATAATACCCCCATCATCTTCCTCACAGGTGCGGCTGAAGTAAGTATGGTCATCGATGCACTGAAGTCGGGGGCATCAGACTTCATAGAAAAGCCGGTTCAACCAACCATGGTATTGGATTGTGTAAAGAAGGCGATGGGGGTTGACCTGCAGAGCCGATATGATCGCTTGCAGAAGTCCCAGGTCGAACAGAGGATGATGCTCTTAACACCTCGCGAGCAGGAAGTTATGGGCTGGCTGGTTAAAGGCAAGTCCAACAAATCTATCGCCCGTATTCTTGGCATAAGTGGCCGGACCGTAGAAGTGCACCGAAGTAAAGTAGTCGATAAGATGCATGCACACTCCATGATCGATCTCGCCACAATGCTCATGAAAGTAGAGAGCTGACGCCCCCTCATACGTAGTCATACGCATGCCTGGCTACGTAATCATACGGATTTTATCACGCCCTATTTAGTTTATGATTAATTAAAGGCTTTCAGGCTTGTTAGCTGGCGACAGCCAGCCAATCGGAGGGCGAGTTATGTCTGAAATACACTCTGGCAATCTGACAATAAGAACGATGGGCGAAAAGATTGCTTTTGATATTGTGGGAAAGACTGCTGCCTGCGCGGTCTTAAATTCCAGGGAGCTACCTGTACTCCTGGAGTTTCTTAATTCCTATCTGGCCTCTCAATCAAACCGCCGGATCGGCTTTCGCATTGACCTTAGACAGCTAGGCCATGATATTGCCGACCGATTTTGCGTAGTAGTGGAAGCAGAATCTAAGAAACTGGTAGTCACGCCAATCGATCTCAGTATCACCGGGATCTATATTGAATCAGAGAAGTTTACTTTCAAACACGGATCGCAGGTTGTTATCAACTTAAGCTACGACGATAAATTGGTAGCTCTACCCGCTGTCGCCATTCGCCAGGATAATTCTCACACTCACACTCACACAGCATTTCACTTCGTGGGTATGGTTGAGGATGGAGAACTCGCTCCGCCCTCCGAACTGGACGCTATTTATCACGCCCTTGAGGCGCTTTGGTTAAACAACAGCCTTGACCTGAAGTGGTCAGATCAAGAGTCCGGGAAAACGAATATCTTAGATGTGAAAGAGCCTGAATAGTAAGATCGCAGGCCCAGGAGTTGGAAAATGAAATATGCACAAATAGTAATCACTCTCCTTATCAGTGGCTGTAGTATAACTAACATGATTGATCCATACGGCGAGGAAGTAAAAATCGTCTGCGAGACTGTTGCCAACGAAGGAACAATAACACTAACTTTAAACGAAGAAACAAAGCTTGTGGGTGTACACAAAACTGACGACCCCGCACAGATTTATGACTGGTGCAACAGCAAAGTAGATTCCAAAGTAGTGGGATGTGCAAGCAACGGAAACATCTACATACCCAGCGGGCCAACATGTTATACGGTAGCGGCCCATGAGCTTGGGCATGTGTTCGGTGTCCCGGGCATGGATAGGCCGACCATCGGTATATACTAGAGGTAGTGCCTGCAGGACACCCTTGAAAACAGAGTCTCCACGGCTATTATCAGCGCTGTAGTACTTCATCACTTTTCTCCACTTTTCACCCATTTTTTGTTGCCTGGACAGCGGTGTTTTTGTAAAGCTGTAGGTCACTGATATTCACTGGAAACATGGGGATTATGAGAAAGCAGATAGTACGTTTTTTGCTGGCAATTGGTACCGGGCTCTCCTGCCTCGTAGTTGCTAATGTGGCATCTGCAGCCATATCCGAGGCTCGTCTGATCGGCATGGCCATGCACCATGAAACCGGGCGCAATATCTACATCGGCGCGCTGCACTATGATGAACTTGTACCCAGACCCGACGACCTGATGGCGGCGACCGGCCCGATGGCCATGGAATATCGGGTTGTTGCCCGCCGCACCAGCATCAGAAGCCTGATGGGCAACGTACTGCTGCAGGGGGAGCTTGCAACGGGCCATCCGCCCGGAGCCAGTACCATTGAATTTGCCGGTGACATTATGGCGAATGTAAAAGGGAGCCTGTACGCCGGCGACTCCCTGGAGATTAGAATAAATAAAGACGCCAGCATTGTGGCGCTTCTGGGTGGGCTCGAACTGGCGCGCACTAAGGCGCGAGAAGTCGCTGACTATTTTCTTATTGGCTGGGTTGGTGAAGGCGGCCCCTCCACGGCTTTTCGCAACAGTATTCTCTCTACTGAAATAGATCGCTCTTTAATGTCTATTTACAGTGCCCACACGGTCTCCGATGAACGCCTGGCGACCATTAGCGCCTGGTCCGAACCAGGCGACGCTGAAGCACCGGTTGCAGTAACCGTTGTTAGCGCACCGGTTGCCATGGCGTCCGCACCCATCGAGGGCCTGGTACTGCCGGCAGAAAGTAAGACGAAACTTAACTCCGCAGATACAGACACCATTGCCGGTTCCAGCGTACAGACTGGTGGTGTGGAACCTGTATTGCTGGCCTCACTTTCGCCCTCTCGCGAGATGATGCTCCCCGAGGCCGAGGATCAGACGGCTGAAGAGGCAATCGACGCTATGGAGTACTCCCAGCGTCTCGCCGAATTCAATACCCTGGTGCTGCGAAAGGTCTACTCCCACATACGCTACCCCAGAGCTGCAGTTCGCAGAAACATACAGGGCACACTGGAACTGGACCTGATGGTGGACAGTGAGGGCGGTGTGCTGGATATAACTGTCGCTCGCTCCTCGGGTCACAGCATGCTCGATAAATCGGCATTAAAAGCTGCCAGGGAAGCCTTTAAAGAGGCTCCACTGAAAGATATAGACCAGGTAGCTGTTGCAGAGTACAGCGAAGACGGCAACCAACTCATCATTCCCATTCCCATTAGCTTCGTTCTGACTGAATAAATAACAAGGAATTATAAAATGTCCGAATTTTACTTATGCCATATCGCCCTTGTTGGAGCCCGTATGTCGGCATTTCAGGAATATGGTTTTACCACACGCAATGAGTTGTCGCTGTGCCGCGTGGTGCCCAGTACAGGCGCGAGTTCGCTGCATGAGCTCCCCCGCCAGGAAGCGCGCAAGCAACTGGTGCAGCAGTTTCCGGTGTGGATACACAACATTATCTCCGACCCTGACTTCCCGCTGCGCAAAAAGCTGGAGATGCCCCTGCGTCGCTTTGAAGGCGAACTGAAGGACAGTAAAGATAACGAGGTTATATCGGCGGTGCTGAGTGCCGGCTTTAAAAACCGGACACTGAATCCCAGCGAGTTGCCGGATTCAATGCCCCTGCGACAGCGCTGTGCCATGGTTGTTCACATTGATGCCTGGCAGGAAGCTTATATGTGCCTGGAGAACGACGTGGTTGATATTATGATGACCAGGCTGGACGACATTGATAACTGGATAACACTGGCCGGGAACCCGGCGCAAGAAGCTATTGAATACTACGTAAAAAGTGCCTGAACCCACGGCATAAACCCCATCTTTCCGGCCTTGGAAAAATGGGGTTTGTCTGCCAGCCTGTTCTAGCTCTCAGCACAGCGGCGTTTGCCGCCCGCTTCATTGATGATTCTCACGGTGCGCTGGCAAGTCTCCAACCAGGCGAGCTTTGTGTCTGTCTGCAGAACGCGAACATATCCCCGCTCGGTGCGACAGGAAATACTGGTCTTATTCGGCGTCCAGTCACCCTCTTTTGGACGTGGCTTCCTGGCGCTGTAAAACCACAGCCCCCGGCGGTCCTGCATGACATAATTGGCATCAGAGGGAAGGAAAACTTTCTTGCCTTCGATGACGGCAAAAACTTCCAGTCCATCAACGGGCTTGGAATCGAGTACGGCGGTAGGTGTTATTGTTAGCATGGTTAGCGCCTCTTGTGAGTGAGCCCTATTTATATTCTGCTCAGTCTTGCGAGGCAATGGAGAAACTGCCATATTTTTACTAGATTTTCGATATATGGCTTTTTTGTGCCATTTATTAGCTTTTAATTCGAATTTTTATCGTTTTTTATGAAAATAAGGGTCTTTTTTTATATTGAATAATCTTTGAGTAGCGTATTAACTACTAACAATAACCATGTGAGGAGGCGAACCAGGGACTGGTCGCAGTGCTTTCAGGCCGGCAGGATCCGACTGTGGAGGGATCTCATTGGCCGCTTCAACGGACATCATCAACATATTCAGCGACAGGGACGAACGCCCCTCGCAGCTGACTGCCTGGCGCGACAGGGCGGAAAAGCTTTCATCACTAATGCAGCCCAGCATGACCGCATTAACCAGGTAATCCCGAATAATCTGGCGATTAATCTGGTCTTGCAAAAACGAGTGGTAGGCTGAATTTTGCAATACCCGCTGTAGTATTTCACTGTCTGCTTCACTCAAGGGTTGATCCGTAATCGGCAACTCCTCTCCAAAGGCGTGCTCTATACGCTGAACCACCTCATCTAACTGCAATTGCTTCACCTGTACCCATCCTCGTGCCAATGTTTGTTTCGCGAAATACTTATAAGCTGGTGCTGCTGCGCGCGTGGAGCTCCTGCAACTTCGGCACCTGATAGATTTCACCACCCATGCGGAAGGCAGACAGGCAGTTTTCCAACACCTGCTCTGGTGCATCCTCTATCACTTCGCTGGCAAGATCTTTCATGCCCAGGCCCTCACCTCGCAACGCCACGCCACAATACTCCCAGGCGCCGCCCTTAAGTCCCAGCATCACCGCCACCAGTCCAGTTCCCGCTCTCGCATCACGCCAGGGGGAGTCGTGCTCCGGATCGAGATCGACTACAGGCACCTCCTGACCCCGCCAGTTTAAATATGCTGGTGGCTCTTCGCTATCGCTGGGCAAAGTGACTATCTCTGCGAGGCAGTTTTGTGGCACGGCCCAGGTTTCACCGCGGCAACAGGGCAGCAGTACACACCAGCGTGAGGGCTTATCATCTACAGAGTCTTCGTTCATGGCTAATATCCTTAGGAAAGTTCCAGCTTGTGGCCGGTGAGCTCGCTTATCTGCGCCACCAATACGGGGAAATTGAACGGCTTGCCCATATAGCCGTCACAGCCGGCCTCATCGGCGAGGGCGCGGTGTTTGGCGCCTGTTCTGGAGGTAACCATAATGACCGGGATGTCGCTGTAGCGTACCGATTTACGGATCTCCCGCAATGTCTGGATACCGTCTTTAACAGGCATTTCCACATCCAGCAATATGACATCAGGCAAACGGTGGGTTGTATTGAGCAGGTCGATAGCAACCATGCCATTTTCTGCGGTAATTGTTTCGACACCCAGGGTGTCAAACTGGCTTGTTGAGACCATACGCTGGGTACGCGAATCATCCACCACCAACACCAGTAACTGCTCGGAAATATCTCGGGCAAGCGAGACCGGTGTATGTTCATCAGAGCCCACGCTCTTCACCAGCGCATTCAAATCCAGCGCCACAACGGCCTGCCCATCTGCGGTTGTGGTAGCGCCGGCAACGCCCGGCACGGCAGAAAACTGAACACCCAGGGAGCGAATCACCAACTCCAGGGCCTGCTTAACATCGTCGACAGCAATCGCCATGTAACGCTCTTCAGAACCTGCTATCAACACGGGGACACTCTTGGCCCAGGCATTATTGCGCTCTGGCAGGCTTTCACCGTGGCAAATGGTCCCGAGGTAGGCGGGCTGTGCCTCTACCCCAAACAGGGATAAGGTACTCTTTTGCGCCACCGCATCGTAAAACTTATCGACATCAACATAATCTACCGCTATCAGGCCATCCAGAGGAATGGCGAAAGACCTCTCCCCTGCCGACACCAGCAGTGCGCCATTGACCGACACATTGGGGGGAATCCGGATATGGAAACGTGTACCCTCGCCCACCGTTGATTCGATTTCAATGTCGCCACCGATTTCCCGCAGCTCGCTGAGCACGATATCCATGCCCACACCTCGACCGGAAATTTCACTCACCGTGCTTGCTGTACTGAAACCTTTATGGAAGATCAAGCGAATGGCTTCATCATCGCTCAGGGCGTCTACATCGATATCCAGACCCTTGTTATAGGCCGTCTCGCGCATTAACTCGGGGTCCACACCACGGCCATCATCAGACAGCGTGATAATGTAATCGGCGCCCTTCTTGTTGACGTCTATGCTGATAGTGCCGGTAGCGGACTTACCGCAACCCTGGCGTTGTTGTGGCGACTCAATGCCGTGATCCATAGCGTTGCGAACCATGTGCTCCAGTATCACCTGGCAACGGGCATGGTTATCCCTGTCCAGTGTCCCCACCAGATTGAGTACTCTGAACGAAACCGTCTTTCCCAGATCCGCTCCCACTGTACGTACTATCCGCCGCAGGCCGGGAATCAGGCGGGAGACCGGAACAACCCTGGCCTCCTGAATAGATGAGCCCAGGGAAGAGATAACCGATGCCTGCTGCTTCATAAGCGCCTCGGCCATGGATATCTGGCGACTGGACAGGTGAATCAGGTCATCCAGGTCCTCCACACTCTCCCGCAAGATATTTGCGGCTTCCTGCAACTCGGAATACTGGTCCATTTCCAAAGCATCCAGCTCGGAAGCTGAGTGCCTACCCTTGGCGCTGACATTACTCAATGCACGGTCGGAAATTTTTACGATATGTGCACGTACCGCTGACAGGCGAGCCAATGACTCGGCGGCAGCCAATTTGCTTCTGACCGTGCTTTCAGAGGACCGCACGCCCAGCTGTTGGGCCTGGTTGGTCAGGTTAAGAAGCTTGTCCAGAGCCTCTGCAGTCATTCGAATACTTTGCTGGTTCGCCAGCGTTTTGGCACCTTCATCGGCCAATTGCTTGTCGTTTTGCGAACGAGGAATTTTCACCCCCTGAGGCACAGGCGCAAGTTTTAGCACGGGTACTTCCGGCATTGACTTGGGCTGCGATCCCTCGATACTGGACCGCTGCTGCGAAACTTGCAGGTCAACAGGAGCTTCTTCGGGCCGCTCCTCTTGTGCAGCCATCGGCGCGGTAGCCGGCAGCACGCTCTGTATATCCTTGCGCTGCTTCTCTATTGTTTCAAATCCGCGTACCGCTGCATCCAGCCAGGAATTTACAATACGGAAATAGCCGGTTTTGTCCTCCTCACCGGTGTACATGGCAAGGCCGTCCAGCAGAGTTTCGTAGTTGTGAATTAAAGTGCCGTAGTTCTGTAGGCCTACACCCTTGGCAATTCCCTTGAGCGTGTGCAGGCTATGGGAAACAGAAGCCGGCGTACTGACTACGTCCCCGGCCTCCCATTTTCCTAAGGCATCCTCCAGTTTCTCCAGCTCCGCCGTTCCCTCCTCGATAAATACATCCAGGAAATCAACGAACAGCTCGGCGTTGCCATCGCCAGCAGAGCTAAAATTGATACCCTCGGGTATGCAGCAGAAGACTTCATCCTCCACCGACGCGGCCTCCTCATTGCTGCCACTACTGGCTTCGATATCGCTCTGTTCGATGTCCTGTGTTTGTTCGCTGACGCTATTCACCACCGCTGCAAAATCAATGGCGGACAAAGGATCGTCCCCGGCAGACTCAGAATAAGGTGTCAGCTCATCACCAAAACTTTGCGATGAAAATTCGTCGGCTTCTCCCTCCCCGGACAAATCAAAATCGAAAGCATCGAGATCAAGCTCGCCGAAAGGCTGTGATTCTTCGGCAATCACAGGCTCATCGGTATCCTCGCAGGAACCGGGAACTACGAAATCATCACTAAACAGTGCGTTCCAGTTTCCCGGAATCTCGTCGTGAGCGATACGCACATAAATAGCATCAACCTCTGTTTGACCCAACTGCCGCAGTGCCGCAGGCAGCTCGGGGCGAACGTCCACAATGGGTGCATAGCCATCGGTGACACACTCTATAATTGATGCAACGTCGTTGCCCAACATAACGTCCACGTGCACCGACGTGGAGTCCAGGTCAAGGTCTGACAAACGCTGCTTAACCGAAGCACTAAGCTCCTCCATCACCTGGGAAATCACACCGGTGATAGCGCAGACGGTATTTCCGCGAGAACCATCGAGCATTTGGAAGTCTTCATGATAGTCAATACCCTCATGCACCGCGGGGTCTACCGAGGCAACTCCCTCTGTCCGCTCCACGGTCAGGGCATCGGAATCATCCTCCGGGCCACCCAACTGCTGGCCACCCAACAGGTACTGATCGAATTCCGCCTCGTCAACCGGTGCCGGTGTGCTGGAGATATAGTCTGTCACCGATGCAAGTTCAGGCTCTGACTCAGCTTCCGGTTCTGCAATGCCCGTCAGGTCAAGTTCAATATCGAGGGAAATATCAAAACCCGATTCTAATTCGGCCTCTACTCCCAGCTCTAGATCCAGGACGGGGGCCGCTGCAGACTCTGCCTGCATTGTTGCTTCGACTTCTGTTGCTTCGACTTCTGTTGCTTTGGCTTTGCCCCCGGACTTCACCAACACCAGGTAATGGTCACCCATATCGTCGTCGTCGGAGAGAGAGAGTATGTCTTCACCATCCGCAACAAGAACTTCCGAGGGCGTGTCAGTCGCGCCGTGTAGGCTGGAGTGATCGACTGCAAGCGGGGTTTCTTTTTGTTCCTTTATCTCGCCCTCCGTCGCATCGGCTTTGGAAGCGGCATAGATATCACTTTCGCCACCCACTTCAGTAACAATTATCTCCTCATCCAGAATCGCAGAAATATCATCGCCATCACCATGGCCCCTGAACATAGGCCTGCCGGCGATCTCAACTTCAAATTCAGTGAGCGCGGCATCAACAGGCGCATCGTCCATAGTGAATAAATTTTCCACGGGCTCTGATAGATCTCTGTCCAGCAGCCACTTTGTGGTCTCATCCTGCTGGTCTTCAACAGGGCCTGGACTGGATTCAGGATTCAATGCAGTTTGCTCTTCTTCTAGTTGCACGATGTTTCTCCCTTATCTTGGCTTGGTTGGCGCGCACTGGCGCTATTGGACAGTGGACTGGCTAACAGCCGCTTCGCCTGGGCTGGTAACAGTTGTCGTCATCGCCGTATCAATGCCCTGTAACTCTTGCGCAATATCGTCACCACTGGAGTTCGCTAAAAGAAAGCATCGGTTGGTAAGCTCTCGAGTCACGGGCAAATTAAAGCCCTCAATTCTTCCAAAAGATGCGACTAACTCGGGCAGTGCGCGCACGACATCTTCAATCAGGGCCTGAAGCTTGTCGTCGGACGCCAATTCACCATCTATTACGCGGTCGAGCAAGTCCTGAGCGGCCCAACCCAGCTCCCCCAGAGTATTGGCACCTACCGCGCGTCCATTCCCCTTGAACGTATGAAAATGACGACGTATATCGGTGAGCGTACTGTTCACCTCCGGGTCCGCAAGCCAGCGGTCAACCAACTCGGTGAGCTCTGTGGCAATATCTACTGATTCTTCGATAAACACTTCGCGAAACTCTGCAGGAATAACGCCATCGCTCACATACTGGCGCGGCTCCACTTCCGCAGAGGTTATTACAGCTGCCCCACTTGATAGTTTGTCACTGAAACCCTTCAGCTCTCCGGCACGTTGCTCTGCAAAGGCCATCATATGGGAGGTATCATCCAGTGGATCGATAATAGAGCGCTGCAAATGCAACTCGATCTGGGCAAAGGCATCGGCGAAACAGCGGAAGGCTTCGTCTTCTCGCACACTGCCCGCCTTGCTTGCTGCTAATAGCCAGTCTCCGCACTGCTCAATAACCCTTCCTTCGCGCTCCATTCCGGCAAAACCCAGTGCACCGCTTATTTCAGATAACAGCTGCAGGGAGTGGCCAATGGCGTTTCGCTCAGGTGCATCGGATACCTGTCCCAAAAATTTCTGGGCCAGATCGAAAAGTAAATCAATATCCGCCTCGCCATTGTCCGCTTCCCACAATGCCTTACGTAATTCCTCATGACCCTGGTCGGTCTTGTTAAGGTAGCGATGCAAAGCCAGTGTGAGATGCAGAACACTCTCTTCACTGAAGGGCTTTTTGATCAATGCGGAAGCCAACGCCTTGCGCCTCAGTACGCCGTGTAGATGATTTTCCACCAGGGACATCTGCGTGAATGTTGCCGATACCACACTCTCGCGCAACTCAAACTCTTTGCTAGAGAAAGAGCTGCACAAACCGTATTCAAGCTTGTACTCCAAATCCAGTTTGACGTCTACAATACCGCGTACGATTTCGTTTATGCTCTGTTTCTTCAGAGCCTGGTCCTCGCCAAAATCTCCGGCGTAGAGTTTCTCCAACTTCTTGTGAACGCCTTCCAGAGAGTCTGCGTGGACACCCTGGCCAGCGGCACTCAAACGAATCTGGGCATTTTCAACCCCCTCCAATGCCTCGGAAGCTGCGCCATTTTCATCGACTGTAATAGACAGATCATTGGATCCAATCAGGTTAATTACGCTGTTTAGATGCTCCAGTGCGCTGCTGAGCGCTATAACCAGCGCGTCTATATGAATCAGGCCACTGCTGGCAGAAGCCAGTGTATTGTCATCAATGCCAAAGACGTCCCTGATGCCCGAAATATGAACTGGCTTGGATTTACAGGAGGCTATGTAATACAACATCTGTTCCAGCACACTGTCATAGTCCACGGAGCTATCAATCTGCGAGCCATTTTCCCTGGCATACTTGATCAGGAAAGCGCCGGTTTTAAAGATTTGTGCAATACACTCATCTGGAATGATCAAACCACCGGCAATGCCCTCGCATAAGCCAACCTGGGTGAACCAGAATCGTTCGGGTTCAGTACCCACAAAAAGCGTCTGCATTTTACGCGATATGCGAGCCACTGTTTTCATGCTCTCGCCCACATTTCGCTTACGCAGGGCAGACTTGGCCATTTGCAGATAGAGAGCCAGCATAACATTGGCTCGACTTTTTATTTCCTCATCGGAAGCGGGAGAAGCACCTTCCGTAATCCCCAGGCCATCGGCGATATCCATATGAAAAAAGAAAGCCTGGGGCCGTGGACGCTCGCCCACCCAGCGGCGCAGGTCGTTAACATACTGTTCAAGACCCTGGCCTGTATCGCGTCTTACATTCTGTGTATGCGCCAGATAAGCAGGCAACACTTTCAACGCTTGCATCAGGCCACCCATGGTAAGTTTTCTACGCTCACCAATTACCTTGTCCTTGTACAGAAAATTCAGGCTTCGCTCCATCTCTATAGTGAGCATTTCACCCTTCTTCATGCCCAGTGCCCTCAGCGTAGAGGTAATCTGGTGAATCGCCCACATGCACTGTAAAAGAGGCTTTTTCTGGCCTGGATCTTTACTGTACTCAACCAGGGACTGCTCTGCATTTTCGGTTTGCTTGTTCATCAAACCAATAACCCACTTTAGAGAGACAATATCTGTTTTTGTAGCCACTAGCTGTTACCTCCAGTTTTTATATAAGCGCATACGCCTGGGCACGCCACTCGGCGCGATTGCTTGACTGTGAGCAAATCGCTCAGCGCCCTCCACTCGGTCGGGACTCCGCGTTGTGGCGTAATATTTGGTGCAGTATTGTTCATACTGACAACCTTTCCTCATCGGCAGTTTCCAGTGCAGACATTTCATCTTCTGCGTACACCTTGTGGGCTACAGCATTGCGTACAGACTTTTCAGGAACATCGTCTGTTTCAATTTTGAACTGACTGAGGTTTTCAGCCACATCACGCATGGACTTTTGCAGAGCGCCCACACCGCCCTGGGTATTTTCGCTGAACTCACTGATCTCGAGGTTACGCTCCCGAATCTCCGACATGGAGCTGTTCATGTGACGTGCACTGTCGGCTGACTGGCCCGCCGCATCGTCCACAGACGTTACAATTGCAGTAATCGCCGTTGAACCTTCATTAATGTCCTCCAGCGAACTATCGAGCCTGTCGATATATTCCAGGATGGTTACAACGGTTCCTACCGTGTTCTCCATGCTACTCAGGTTGTCCGCAGACATATTTTGCAACATACGTACTTCGGTAATAATTTTACGACCCTCTTCCTCTGCTTCACGCAACAGGTCACCGATCGCCTCGGCAATTCCCAGGAAGGGACGCCCATGCTCACCGGCTTTCTCCGCCTCAATTCGGGTATTGATCGCGACAACCGATATCTTGGTATTCAAGGCCTGGATATATTCTGCAGCGGTGGTCACCGACTGAATCAATTCGCCCTGACGCTTTGCAGATTTGGATGTTTCCTGTACGGACTCCCGCACATCCGCCGAGGCCTTGGACATATCCTTTGTTAATTCATAACCCTTGGCTACCCGGGCGCTGTTGCGCTCGGAAGTTCTCGCCGCCTCGGCAGTAGATGTTTTAATCTCCTCACTGGTGCGCACCATTTCAGTCGCTGCGGTCGTAGAGTCAACCACCGACCGAGTGAGTTCACGACCCTTGTCAACCTGGTCGGTAGCAGTTTTTCCGATCTTGCCGATTTCGTCTACGGACACCCTGAAAGGTGTACGAATATTCATTATCAATTCCCGTTGACGCTTGGTAGAAGTATTGATTTCCTTAGCAATTTCCCGAGTCACTGTGTTGTCTTCAGGCACGGAGACCGTAAGGTCGCCCTCGGCAATCTTCACCAACACACGATTAATTTCCGCCACACCTTCTTCGGTGTATAGCACGCGTTTGCGTTGGCCGCGAAACATTGCCACCAGCAAACCAACAGCCAATACGCCCGGCGCAGCAAACAGTGCCATGAGCGTGCCCCTGTCACCCATTCGTGTAGTGGTCAAGCGGTCAATGGCCGGAGCCAGGGCAGCAACTGTACCAACCAACGCGGCATTTGACTCAATGATTGAAGTTCTTGCCGCTGCCGCCTTACGTAATTCAGCAGAGGCGCTTTCGATCTGCTCAATGGATGTCGAGACAACAGAAAACAAGTTAGAGGCCACGTTGATCGACTCTATGGCGTCCGGGTCTGTCAAACGCTGCACACCCATAACGCGATTGCCATTTTTTAGAGCGTCAACAATACGGCTGAAGTTTGCAGCATCCGAGCGGAACTCATCCACCGCCAATTGGCTCTCGGCCCCGCCTGCAAGAATTTTTTCAATGTTTCGCGCTATACGCTCTGTCAGCCAAAGTGTTGTTTGTGCCGCGACAATGGTATCGGCTGTTACCGTCTCGTCGCGCAAAATATCGACCACCTCGGCAAACTCACTCTGAATCGGCTTGATATTTTTCTCCAACTCCTGTGAAACACCGTGAATAAAGACAATACGGGGCCCGGCATCAACCAGGGTCTCTGCGGCCTGCTCTACCGGCAGCCACTGGGCCTGAATATCGCTGAGTTCCCGGTCCAAACCAATGGCCTGTAACTCACCCATCAGGTCACGAAATTCCAACAAACTGGATTGCAGTTGGGAGAAGGTTGAAGGTTGTCCCAGGTCTGTTTCCCTGGCCTTCAGTGACACAGTTTGCGACAAAATCCGCAGTTCGTCAGCCGCCATCCGTGACTCACCATCTTCACCGGCCTCCTGCTGCATCATGTAGAATGTATAAGCAATTCCACCCAGACAGGCCACGATAGCAATTGTCATGATTCCAACCCACATCGAAGTGGTGCCATTTTTTATTAATTTAGTCATCGATATTTTCCTCGGTTGAAACGCGATTGGTGACCGAAGCATTTGCCAGGCCACTCTCTGCTACTAGTTTGTCGATATCCAGCACTGCCAGAAATTTGTCACCGTATTGAAATCCACCCAGACAAAAGCCAGAGAAATCTGCATCAATGGCCTGCTCCATGTCTCGCTGGGCGATGGGGAATTTAATATCCCGCTCTATGTCACTCAGGGTGATTGCAAAATGAAAGCCAGGACGCCGTACCACCATGGAGTACTCTCTGGGCCTCCCTGAATAGGGTACTTTCCTGAATAATACGTCGCCGCAAATAATGGGTATCAGGCCTCCCTTGTGCGACGCGACACCCATCACCCAGGACTTTGTTCCGGGGATTGGCGTACACGATGGCGTCTCAATTATTTCTTCCAGTTCGCCTTCACCAAGCAACAGGGGTACGGCAGCTACGCTCAAAGAGGTTCCCACCCAGTGCATTTGGTGATTCTCATCTACGGGCGCAGGCATTGCCTGCAAAGCATAGCCCTGTTCAAGTTGATCGAAAGACATGAGTGTTGATGCATTCATTGATCAGGCTACCGCAGTCAGGCAGGTGTGATCATGAATCAACTGACGCAGCACACTCTCAGATGGAATTTTGGTGACATGCGCTGTGGCTCCGCGCGCCTGGCCCTTGGCAATATCAAAAATACCATCGGAAGATGAAAGCATGACTACCGGTGTTTCCCGGGTGCCCTCGGCATTACGAATCAGGGTGCAGGTTTGATAGCCATCCAACTCGGGCATGGTGATATCAAGAAAAATCAGGTCCGGCTTAAAGCGCCTCAGCATGCCCAGTGCCTTGTAGCCATCCTCTGCACACTCCACTTCACAACCCATATTCTTTAAAGTGTGTGACATCATCATGCGGATAGTTCTTGCATCGTCCACGACTGCAATCTTCACTCCGGTGATATCAAGCTCTACATTTTGGTCTGTCATAATCCGGCCTCTGTATTGATCAATTTGTGATACGGCTCACAAAAAAGTAACAATCACAGTATTTGCGCGCAGCAATGTCCGTTCAAGGAAAAACTGGAGTTTTCTAGAGAAAGTGGATTTAATGGCCCGGTAAGTGGTAAAAAAGCCCCTATATAGAGTATATACAGGCTTTTACGGGCTTAAATAAACTTCAAGATTTGGACAAATAAAGCTTTACTAATTCATTTGCCAGAAAAGCTGGAGTGCCCGTCCTATGAACGAGGCCAGTATTAAGTGCGGCCTGTGGCATGCCGCTACAGGGGTTCATTGCGGCTGTCTTTATGACCAGGGCAATTAGTCACTGGGAAACATATAGTGCTTAAAGGGCTCCATATGCCCCGACTGAAAATCGCGCAGCTCGTAAATATTGAATTTATGCATAAAGGTAAGGCATCGTTGAAACACTTCGTCCGCCTCGTAGGCTGAAGGTGGGATTTCATATTTGTCTGTAATCTGCGCAAAAATCATGGTGGCGATATCCCGACGGGACTGATCCTCACGATACATAATATGCTTAACAGGTGAGGATACGATGGGAGAGCCGTAGAGAAGAAATGCCTCCCAGCGCTGTACGTTATGACTGTCCTGTAGTTGCCCTACCAGGAACTTGACGATATTGTGAAATTCCAGCCGCGGTGGCAAGACATCTTTCTGCAGCCACTTCCTGACATCGGATTCGCGCCACTTACTATTAATACCCAAAATACTGAGGGTTCGGCCCTCTATCTGGGAGGGGACAACATCGGCCAGATCCCACAGCATATTCAGGCGAGCGGAAAACCCCAAGCTTACCGGCAATTCCTCCTCCTTTATCCGGTCGTATTCTACCGCGTACTCCTGAAGAGCTTTACGCGCGCTGCCCTCCACTCTCTGGAGCCCCGGTTTCTTATCCCCCTTCGCCATGACTCTCCTTGACCCTCTTCTGGTAGGTTGGCACAGACATATCCATAAATTTCGCTCGAGTGTTTACTCGCAATGTTTCACTGAGTTTTTCCAGGTGCGACAATAGCATATTCCGCGAGACATCCAGTGGTGACTGCGATGACCGGGAAGACTCCCGCGCCCACTCTCCCACTAAACGGCGTGACTCATTCCAAATCGAGCTGCTGTTTCTGGCGCTGGCCCTGCCCTCTATCCCGGGCATCCAACGAGTGATGTTTCGAGGCTTTGTGTGTAAAACCTCGGCTGTGGTTCGCAAGCTTCCGCGATACCGCGTTTTGACAGCCAGCACCAGATCATCCGATAACCATGCGCCCAAAGGCTCAACCAGTTTCGCCGCCAGCATATTATTGACCGCCTCACCCAGGGCGAGATCCAGCTGTTCCAGTGCCGAGGGGTTATAGCTGCTCTCTTGCGTATCTGGCATTATGTCCATGGCTTCCAGAAAGGATTCCGGGGTCGGCGTTGCCGCCTGCTCATCGACGATTCTGCCGGCGTATATTCCCAGGTCCAGTGGCGTAATCCACTCCCTGCTCTCGGAATCGACGACATCAAGAGCCTGCCCGATACGCTGGCGCATTTCGCTGATATTCCCCAACCAGTCATGGGCCAGCATGGCCTGCTCTGCCTCCGCGGTAAAACCGTTGACTGCCAGAGCGCGTTTGGCGCACTCCTGCCCCAGAATATTATCCGCCCAGCGCAATACGGCCTGTTTTCTATCCTTGATGGGCGGCACGGTGATAGGAAAGCCGGCAAATACGCTGGCAAGTTTTTCTGTCAGGCTGCCGAACAGAATCAATTTTTCAATGGTGTCCGGAAACAGGGCCACCAGTTTCACATCGGGAAGATACCGGGGCGGTGTCACGTCCGCCAGGGTGCGGGTAGCAATCTGTTTAGCAAGCTTGTTCTGGGCATCGGCACTCATCAAGTGTGGACATTTGAAAACGAGGGTTTTGCCCTCGGACTGCTTCAGCTCCTTTTGAATTCGACGAATTGCATCCTTGCGATTGCGGAATGCCCGACAATCAATCTGAACAATCTGCCCGGGTTCCCGACCAGACTCCTGATGGACGACTTTGGCGACATACATTTTCCCTGTTCCGTGGGGGCCGACAATGGCAATAGGTATATCCAGTTTCGCCAGGAAAGACGCCTGATCAACAGCGCCCTCCATATTGTCCAGCACATAGCCATCTATACCGGCGTCCCTGGGGGGCTCCGTTGAGTTTTCCAATCCGCTGGCTAAGTGAGTCGGTAGCATTGCGCTTATTCTACTCCATTCAGTTTTTCCAACAAAGCTGTGCTTTGTGGGCCTTTTTTAATAAACTAGAGTTTTTTCGGGCACAAAAATGAACGAGCAGGTCACAGACAAACTGCATACCCCCCCGCAGGAAGCGGCACGACTGATGAAACTGGCGACCTACGCCTCCATCAGCGTCGCTGTAACGCTTATAGGGGCGAAGCTGCTGGCCTGGGGTATGTCCGGCTCGGTAAGCCTGTTGGCCACTCTCATCGACTCCACCCTGGATGCTTTCGCCTCCCTGATCAATTTACTCGCGGTGCGCCACGCGCTGTCACCGGCTGACAAAGAGCATCGTTTTGGCCACGGCAAAGCTGAAGCGTTGGCGGGCCTGGGTCAGGCCGCCTTCATAGCCGGCTCAGCTGGATTTCTATTGCTGGAGTCTGGGCGACGAATGCTCAACCCGGAACCGCTGCAGTCCTATGCTATCGGCATGTGGGTGATGGCATTTTCTATCGTGCTTACGCTTTTTCTACTGAGCTTTCAAAAACACGTTATCGCCAAAACCGATTCCACGGCGATCAAGGCCGACGCCCTGCACTACCGCACCGATATCATGGTCAATGCCAGCGTCATTCTTGCGCTGTGGCTGTCAGTGCAGGGCTGGGCCGGGTTTGACGCCCTGTTCGCCATCGGAATCGCGCTCTATATTCTGTGGAGCGCATGGCAAATTGTGGCCCAGGCATTTGATCACTTGATGGACAGGGAACTGCCGGATGAAGATCGCGCCAGCATCAAGGCCATTGCCAATCGACACAGAGAAGTCCGCGGCCTACACGACCTTAGGTCCAGGCGCTCGGGCACGTCCACCTTTATCCAGTTGCACCTCGAGTTGGATGACGAACTGACCCTGCTGGAAGCCCACTGTATATCCGACAAAGTGGAGTTCAGCATCCAGGAGATTTACCCCGGCGCTGAAATCATCATCCACATCGACCCCGTTTCAATCGTTTCGGAGGAGGCGAGGATGCACTTTGAAGGCGATGATGGGGCCGCTACCAGCGATAGCCAAAATTCATAGCCCGAACTTAGGCGCCTACTTTGAGCTCTTCAGCTTTTGCACACCCATCAGGCGCAGGGCAAACTTCTCAAAGAAGGGCTCGACTTTTCCCTGGCGCATTTTGCGCAGGTAGTATTTTTCAAAACCGATCTTCGCCCAGTGCACCCATTTGCCCGAGCCCGACCAGTTGGTATTACGGGGCGGTATTTGCGGCACCGCCATAAAGGCCACACCCCTGTCGCCAAAGTCCGCCAGGCAGAACGCGTTCCAGGTAGCCTTCTCGGCCAGTTCCTGGCCGGCTAATTGCAGTTTGATATTGCCAACCGTGGCGGTCACCATGGACTCAATCATATAGCCGGTTTTGGGCACGCCAACCGGCAGCGGCGTTGGGGCCACGGGAGGTATGGCCACGCAGACACCCACGCCATAGATATTATGGTACTTGGGATTGCGCTGATGTTCGTCGACGATGATGAATCCGCGGGGATTCACCAGGCCTTCAATATCTCTTACCGCATCGATGCCGGTAAATGCCGGCAAGATCATGGAATGGGCAAAGGGCAGCTCGTGGCTGGCCCCGTCGGAACCATCCTCATTAACCTCTGTGATATGCATCAAGCCCTCTTCCACCTTGTCGATGCGGGTATTGGTGTGCCACTTGATATGCCGATTGCGCAGTTCAGATTCGAGTAGACCTTTGGTATCACCTACCCCATCCAGACCCATGTGCCCGATATAGGGTTCCGGTGTGACATAGACCATGGGAACCTGATCCCGGATTTTCCGCCTGCGAAGCTCTGTTTCGAGGATAAAAGTATATTCGTAAGCGGGCCCATAGCAGGATGCCCCCTGAGCCGCCCCGATAATCACCGGACCGGGGTTGGCGCAAAAATCATCTATCGTTTTTGCCACGTCTGCCGCATGGGAAGACTTACAAACCGAATGTGTAAAGCCGTCGGGACCCAGCCCCTCTATCTCATCAAAGGCCAGCCTTGGACCACTGGCGATAACAAGATAGTCATAGGCCAGTACTTCATCGTCTGCCAACAGCAGATTGTGCTCCTGGGGCTGGACTTTTTTAGCTGCTTTGCCGACAAAGCGGATACCGTGCTTGGGAAGCAGTTCTGCGAGGTCCAGCTGTATTGCCTCGGGCGTGCGCCACTTCACTGCTACCCAGGGGTTTGATGGCGTAAATTCAAAATAATCCTGGTCTGATACCAGCACAATATCATTGCCTTTACCCACCTCGTCCTTGAGCTCAAATGCTGCAGCCAGACCGCCTATGCCGCCACCCAGTACCACGATAGTTGCCATGCCAAACTCCTCTACTCGTTAACTTTGCGCGGTATAGCTTATCTCAACCGCACCGCCGTGACAAAACTTCAGGATATTAACCTTACCCGGATTCCCTACAGTGCTACTGCCGGCGCCAGGCAGCGGGAGATATACCCAACCACCGGCGGAATGCGCGACCAACATTTGCCGGCTTTTTATAACCCGGAAGCTCCCCCTCCCCCGATATCTGCCTGTCGAAATGGCTACTCAAATGCGTGCGCACTGGACCACCCCGAAAAGGGCTATATCGAATACCGTGATAAAAAACGCTATCTGTGGATTTTATCGATTCTTCTGCCCCTGTTCCCATTTAGGCTGTAGCACGATTTCGACCTGTGCTATGGCCCTTTTTTTGTGCAGCTTTTCCACATTGTTAAATTGCAACAAGCAAGTCTATCGTGTTACTTTTTCCACTCTATATACTTGGGATTTGTGGACAGCTAATTCATGACGGTGGCGGGGAAAATCAATGCACTGGTAATACTTCTATCACTGTTTGCCAGCAGTGTATTTACTGCCTTTGTGGTCATTGGGGAATACCATGTTCAACGCGACAAAATACGGATTCAATCCACCGCGAAAGTTCACAGCCAACCCCACCTGCAACTGGACATTTACTACAACGATATTGCCGCGCTCAGGGAAACTTTAAGCGAGTTTTCATCCAATGCCGCCATTCAATACGCACTGGTAAGAAATGCTCAGGGAGCAATTCTTGCCAGGAATGATACAGGCAGCTTTACCAATTATAAGCTCATTGAGTTTGAAACACTTCGCCAGGGCATCTCCCCCGTTGAGGAGGGCTTTCATCCCAGCTCCCCCCCCCAGTATTCCGGCGGATATAAGCTATTGGCATCAATAACAGGGGGAGAGAAGATCTTCGACCTGACTATTCCCATATTTTCCGCCGTAAATCCACTGGAAAAAAAGCTGACTCGCAGTGATTTTGGTTACGCACTGACAGACCCCAGAACCGTCGGCAGCCTGCATGTCATTGGCTACGTACAACTGGGTATCAGTAGAATCACACTGTTTGCCGGCATTGTACCCTTTGCCACGACCGTCTCGATATTGGGCCTGCTATTCGTCATTTTCTGTGGCCTGATCAGTAATCTCGTCACCCGCCGAATTACTGCTCCCCTGTCACGCCTGGCCCACATGGCTGATCAAGTTGTATCGGGCCAGACAGACCGGCCCTTGAAAATTGAAGGCAGCGGTGAAATTAAGGAAATTGCTACCATCCTCAATGGCGTTTTCAGTGAGCTTAAAGCACACAAGACAAAAATGGATGTCGATCATCAGCTGCTCAGTATGAAGGTCGATGAGCGGACTTCCCAGCTATCGAAACGTAACAAAGAGCTGAACAAAGCCGTAAAGCAGGTCACGGAGACCAAAGACAGGCTGCGCCAAATGGCCTACTTTGACAGCCTGACTGCGCTGCCCAACCGGCGCCTGTTCACCGAACAACTCAGCTTGCTGTTGCGTCTTGCCACCCGAAACAAGCAAATGTTGGCATTGCTGTTTCTTGACCTCGACAACTTCAAGCGCATTAACGATTCACTGGGGCACAGTGCCGGGGACCTGTTGTTACGAGAAGTGGGCGCGCGCTTGTCGGGCTGCATTCGCGAGAGTGATGTGCTGGCCCACTACGTGGAATCAGGCGGATCCAGAATAGATGTATCCCGCCTGGGTGGAGACGAATTCACCGTTGTCCTCAACCAGATTGACAGCGCTGATTCAGCGGCAATCGTCGCCAGACGCATTCTTGAGGCCCTGAGCGCACCAATGATTATTGACGGCCATGAACTGGTTGTCACACCCAGTATTGGCATTGCCCTCGCGCCCAGAGACGCAGGCGATGTGGAGGGCTTGCTCAAGGCAGCTGACACGGCTATGTATCACGCCAAGGGCAGTGGAAAAAATAACTTTCTGTATTACAACAGCGATATGGATGCCGCGAGCGTCGACAGGCTAAAGCTGGAGACCGACTTGCGCAAGGCTATCGAGAGAAATGAGCTGGTACTGCACTACCAGCCACAGGTCGATACCCAATCAGGCACCGTTATCGGGGCCGAAGCGCTGGTGCGCTGGCAGCACCCGGAGCATGGTCTGATACCGCCCTTCAAGTTTATCCCCCTGGCGGAAGAAATGGGCCTGATCATTGAATTGGGTGACTGGGTACTGGAGGAGGCTTGTCGCCAGATGGTGGAACTGCGGGACCAGGGCATAGAATTGCCCAAGGTAGCGGTAAACGTCTCGGCCATGCAGTTTACCACTCGCTTCATAACACGTGTTGAGGATGTTTTGCGAAAAACTGGATTGGACCCGGGGTCTCTGGAGTTGGAGTTGACCGAGGGCATGGTCATGGATAATTCCACTGAAACAATAAAGGCGCTCAATGACCTCAAAGTGTTGGGCGTCTCACTCTCTATCGACGACTTCGGCACAGGCTATTCGTCACTCAGCTACCTTAGCCGGTTCCCTCTGGATGAACTGAAAATTGATCGCAGCTTTGTTATTGATTTTGACAAGAGCGACAACGATGCCAGCCTGGTAATCGCCATCATTTCAATGGCCAAGAGCATGAACCTCAACCTTGTGGCAGAGGGCGTGGAAACACACGAACAATATCACTTCCTGACCCAAAACGGTGCCAATGTGATCCAGGGCTATTTGTTCAGCAAACCAATTCCAGCCGATGAGTTGCGCCCGTTGCTGGCACCTTACCACTTCCTCAACCAGATACAGATGATTACAGACACACAGACACGCGAGTCCGATCAATCCTGAGCTGGGGGCGGAGTACTCAGGCCTCTCTGGCCTGCTCTTTTTTACTTCTTTGAATATTTTCCAGGCTCTTGCGGTAAAATTCAGTGAGCTTGTCCACACCGGCCTGGTTCAATCCGTTGCTGTTCCCCGCTATAGCATAGGTCGCGTAGATACCCGATACTGACATGAGCGCGTGGGATACAACACCGGGCTCCAGCCCTTCGTCCTTCATCACATTCGCTAACTCAATAAATCGATTGACACACTTTGAGTGGATATCGGCTTGAAGTTCAGGGTCGTCTTGCGAAGGGCTATCTGTCATGGTATTTCTCCAAAAAAGGCGGATTTTAGTGCACTGTAATACAGATAGCCAGCAAACTCATGCATGGCCCAGGTGGTGCGCTGTAAAGCCTTCACATCGGGTAGGAAATGCCAGAGAGAAAACTCCCCTTTTACCACCTGAAAATCTGTAGGAGCGGGCACAACCTCAATATCCAGACTATCAAATACCAGCAAAGAACGGCGCATGTGAAAGGCGGAAGTCACCAGCAAGACAGATTTTGCCTCCATGGCCGCCAGCGTGTGCCGGGTGAAGCGGTTATTGTCCATGGTTACCCGGTTGCGCACCTCCATCACAATGGCCCCAGAGGGAACACCCAAGGTGACAAGGATGTCCCGCATAAGCCTGGCCTCCGGGACAAACCCCTCTTTCGCACCACCGGTTACCACGATCGCGGGTGCCCTACCGGCCTTGAAGGCTGCCACTGCGAATATCAGCCTGTCCCCCACACCACTCATATCGGCCAGGGTATCCTCTGACACCTCGCCCCGAATAGCACCGCCCAGCAGCACAATAGCGTCTGCATGGGGCAGGTTCTGTGCGGCCACGGGTGGATAGTCGTGCTCCAGTTGAGACATTAGGAAATTGGCAACCATTGAAGTGGAGGCCAGCCACAGCCAGAGAGCGGAAACCACAAACGCCAGAGTGGCAGCCCTGCGGCGCCCCCTCAGGATCAGAAACAAGCCAACAAACAGCAGCAGAAGAGCCTGGGTGAGTGGCTCTGCCAGCAGGCCTGCCATTTTAACGACTGTAAATTGACTCAAGCGCTTAAAAGCCTATTTTTGGTTGCTGCAATGTATCAGTATCACCCACCGGCACCGCGCGGGCAATTGCGGCCGCGGCATCGTCCCAGCCATCACAGCTGGAGCGCCCCTTTTGGCCGCGTAGCACATTTAGAAAACCCTTACAGGCCGCATAGATGTTGAAGAACAGCAAAATGTTTCGGCGGTCTGAGTCGGTAATGGGCATAACAGAGCAAATCAACTTGTCGTCGGACATATACCGCTCGGACAGGCCTACAGACCCGTAGGCATTGACCTGTACACGGGTTCCAGCGGCCAGGCGGGGCCCGAGCACCACCGCATCCAGATAGTCCCCCTCTCCGCCAATATACTGATGAATTGAGCCGTAATTGTAGGGACAGGGAATGGGTGATATAAAATCAATGTGCCCGGAGCTCCCCCGTTTGAGGAAGCTGCCGCGGGGAATTTCTATAACCACCTCTACGGAAGGTAAGGCGTGCTGACATTCATTTTGAGTGCTAGTCATGGCTGATAATTTAGCTTGGCCAGGGTGAGAGCCTCCCACTCACAGAACCAGTCTACTCAGGGTCGGCCAAACCGTAGCGGCGATGCCGGTAACAACCAACCATTTTAGCCATCGCAGCTCGGTGCTGACTTGCGCAAACCGCACATCCACCGTGGATTGCAGCCCAGAAAACCGCTTATCCATTGTGGATTCCACTCCAACAAAACGCCTATCCATTGTGGATTCCAGCCCAGCAAACCGCCTATCCATTGTAGACTGTCTCTTATACACATCTGACGC
>JADFVW010000157.1 GCA_015222725.1 Pseudomonadota bacterium
ACCCGCCGCGGAATCCCTGATCATTACCTGCTCTTCGTTCAATACCAATGCCATCTTTAAAACTCCCCGGGTTCGCCCTTACTCGTCTGGAAGACCCAATACACGTTTGGAAATAATATTCAGCTGCACTTCGGTAGTGCCGCCCTCAATCGAATTGCCCTTGGAACGCAACCAGGCACGAGACACCATACCCTCGTCGTAGGCCTCTCCCGCCCAGCCCAGTGCTGCCTCACCACCAATGGCAAGATTTAGCTCGTTGCGGCGTTTGTTCAATTCGGTGCCGTAATATTTAAAAATTGAGGAAGCCGGGCCCAGGCCCTTACCCGATTTCACTTCATCACCAATACGGCTCATGGTGGCAGTAAAAACGCGAGTGTCGAGTTGGTATTGAGCGATGTTCTGGCGCAAGACCGAGTTGGACAGGCGGCCAGATGCATCGGTACCCATAGCCTCCACAGCCTTTTCACCCAGGGTTTTACCCGATGCGGTGCCAAAACCGGAAATCATCTCCCGTTCGTGCGTAAGCAGGTATTTGGCAATAGACCAACCCTTTCCTTCCTCACCCATCAGGTTCTTCTTCCACACTTTCACATCATCGAAAAATGTCTCGCAGAAAGGAGATGAGCCACTGATAAGCTTTATAGGCCGTGTGCTTACACCGGGAGTTTCCATATCGAACAGCACAAAGCTGATACCCTCATGCTTGGTGCCACTGTTGTCCGTGCGCACCAGACAAAAAATCCAGTCGGCCTTATCGGCATAGGACGTCCACACCTTCTGGCCATTGACGATGTAGTGATCGCCGCGATCTTCCGCCTTTGTTTGCAGGCTGGCCAAATCCGAGCCCGCGCCGGGCTCGGAATAGCCCTGACACCAGCGAATTTCCCCGCGCGCAATTTTGGGCAGGTGCTCCTGCTTCTGGTCCTCATTGCCAAATTGCAACAAAGCCGGGCCCAGCATGGAGATTCCAAAGCTGTCCAGTGGACTGCGGGCCTTAATGCGCCGCATTTCCTGGCGCAACACCTTAACTTCTTCCTTATTTAAGCCTCCACCACCGTACTCTTTCGGCCAATGGGGAACAGTCCAGCCTCGTGCGGCCATGCGGTCACACCAGACCTTCTGGTCGGGATGATCAATTTCGGGGTTTCGTCCCCCGGTATACAAGTCTTCAAAACTATTTACGGGTGTGCGCATCGCCGCTGGACAATTTTCCTCCAGCCATACACGGGTTTCCTGACGGAACTGCTCCAGATCACTCACAAAAATTCCTCATCGTTGGTTTTCGTGCCAGTCTGTTTAAGTATGGCATTCACCTGAAAATTTCGAATTTGAACATACAGTATGTTTTGCCTACCTTCAAGTATCTTTCCGCGAGGGGTCAATAATTCTGCCTGGTAATCACCACGATTACTCAGCAAGTGTACAATTCGGGAAGCTTTGTCTACTATCTGCTCATATTGCCAGTTTCGATCAAAAACTGAAGCTATGGAGAGCGCAGATCGATAATAAGAATAGAACAACAGCCACAAGTGACACGGAACTGATCAGCCGAACCCGGCTGCTGCAGCAGATGCAGGCTTGTGCACGGCCGGTGTTATGGCTTACCGGGCCTCCAGGTTCTGGAAAATCTACTTTGGCCAAAGCCTACACGATAGAAAGTAAGCTACCAACGGTCCAGTATTACTGTAGTAATGACAACGACGATCCTACCGCCTTTCTTACCGCGATAAACCAGGGCCTGTCACGACTGAGCACCTCTTTTGGCTCCACACTCGATCCCACAACAAGCTATTCCCTTTCGCCTTTTGAAGCGATAAGCGAGCACCTTCAATCCTCATGGATTCTATACCTGGAGGACTATCATCAACTGACCCCTGATGGTGAGCTCAATATGCTCCTGGCGAGCCTGGCCCAGAATGCTGATCAACTGGGTTTACAATTGCTTGTCACCAGCCGGGCATCTCCCCCCGCTCACTGGTCCGGGGCTGTCTTGAAACACAGGGTGGAAATCTTCTCAGATTTAAATTTTAACATGGAGGAGTTAAGCGAGATTGTTGCCGAGTATCCGGTTTTTGCGGAGCACGATGCGCAGTGGTTACAGGACTTACTGGATTACACAGACGGTTGGCCAGCGGGTGTCATCCTGCTGTTGGAGCGCTTGCGTCTCGAACTCGATGAAGGGCTGTCTTTGTCAGAGACCGGCACGCAGGCAACTTCAGACTATTTTATGAATGCCATCTTCAGGCATTTTCCAGAAGAAGTACAAACGCTATTGCTTAAGTCTTCTGTGTTACCATTTTTGCCTGCAGACGATGCCGAAGATATTCTTCAGATTCCCAGTGCCGGAAAACTTTTTTCCACACTGTGCAATCAGCGAACATTTACATTTCGCCAAACTCGGTGCCCGAACTCTGGCACGGAATCAAAAAATAGCTACCCTGCCTTTCAACATCAAAACCTTTTTCACGACTTTCTGCGGCAGCAAGCCGAGGTATACCTGACTCGAGAAGATCGTCTGGCTGTAGCCCAGCGAGGGGCCGCCAGACTGGAAGCGCACGGCGATTTTTCCGCGGCAACAGCCATCTATGTTGAACATGAAAAATGGGAAGAAATTACCGCACTGATACTAAATAATGCTCTACAACTAATAGATAGTGGCCAAATAGCTCAATTGGACGAAGCATTCTCACGCCTGCCTGACAAGCTTATTGACGCCAATCCTGACCTGTTATTCTGGTGCGGTGTCTGCGAAACGTCACTGGGTCTGGCGAGCGCACGTGAACATCTGAGCAAGGCTTATGGGCTTTACTGCGAACAGGGAAACACTGTGGGCATGGCCATTTCCTGGCGCGCGGTGGTAGACGCCATTTGGTTAAGCTGGGATGGGCTGGATCAGTTGGGTGACTGGATAAAAGAATATGATCTTCACGCCGACACAGACTACGCAAGCTTACCGGATTCATTCCAGACAAGTTTAATGATGTCTCGATTCGGCATTTTGTCGTTCTGGTCGCCGGAGCACCCAGAACTTCCGCAGCTCGAACAACAGCTTGCCAGTCATGTTCACACGCCCATGCCCACTCAGGAGCGTGCGCTGTTATTCGTAAAAATACTGTACCACTTCACCTATGGTACGGGTAACCAGAGCCAGACAGATTTTTACCTCAATGTCATGCGCACCATGGTGCAGCAATCGCCCGGCAGCCCATTGGACCAAATCCTCCTGAGTAACTTCGAGGCGGCTTATCAGTATTGTTTCGTTGGATCACCAAAAAAATGCTACGAGTATGTCGATGAGGCACTCACAATCGGCAATGAAAGTGGCGTTTTGGTCTGGCAATCGGTCTCCCTGACCCACGGTTTGTATATGGCCCTGGGCCAGGGCGACATCAGGCGCACAAAGAAGTATCTAAAACAGTTCAAGCAGGTTATCGGCCTGAATAATTCCATGCATGTGGCATTTGATGAACTCTTTTCGGGTTGGTTGGCGATGCTTGAGGGCAGGCATTCATCAGCCTTGCGGCACGTGGATGCAGGGCTTATTTTTCTGGAGCACAACCCGATACCAATGATTCGCAACCTGTTTCTCGGTGGCAAAGCAGCGCTACTGATTCAACGAGAAGAATGGCACGAGGCCTGGGTAGTACTCAGAGAAGTCCGGAGCTTTGCTAAAGCGGCCCGAAGTAACACCCTGGAGATAATGGCTCGCTTCCTACAGGCCAGTTGGTGTCTCAAGCGCAATCGTCTTTGGGCGGCCCGTGCCTTCCTGCAACGCGCCCGGGACATAGGGGTGACTCAAAATATCTTTGTTTGCCCCTGGCTAGCACCAGCGCAGCTTCCAGGTTTGATTGCCTTTGCCATTGAATCTGATATCGATAGTGGATATTTCTCCCGCTGGGTATCCTTATATTCACTAAAAGTTCCCTCCGGTTTCGCAGCTCGGGTTCGCTGGCCCTGGCGCATAAAAATTCGCACTCTGGGCGCTCTCGAGATACGTCTGGACGGCCGGATGTTGGAGAGTCAGGGCCGGGCGCATAAGCGCCTACTGGAAATTCTCGGCGCATTGATCACAGCCGGCCCCCGCGGCATCTCACAGGGAGAATTAATGAATGAAATGTGGCCGGACAAAAGTGAAGAAAAAGGGCGCTCAAACCTCAATACCAACCTCGCACGTTTACGCACATTTATCGGTGACCCCAATGCGGTGATATCCAGTGAGGGGAGAGTATTTATCAGTCGGGATATTTGCTGGGTGGACAGTTGGGAGTTTTTGGCCGAATCCGAGGTAGGCAGCCACATAGATATTGACCAGCTTGTACAGGCGGAACACGCTTATCAGGGGGAGTATTGCGTGCCTGAAACCGGCAATGGGGCGGAAACGATCCTCCGTAGCGCCTTGGCAAACCGCTATTTAAAGGTTGCTCGATCTCTCGCCAGAGCGTTTGAGAAGGATCCAGACTATACTCAGGCCATTGATATATATAGGAATATTCTTTCCAAACTGGGGGCTGAAGAGAATATTTATCGCGACCTGATGTGTTGTTATGCGAAAATGAACCGTCTCGAGGGTGTAAGCGTAATCTACGGCGAGTGCAAGCAAGTCATGTTGGAAAAGTATGGAGGGGGGCCCTCTAAAGAAACCACAAATCTGTATCAGCGACTGATTAGCCAAGCTGATTAGAGCAAGCCTGCTTTACTCCCTTACGCGCCACAAACCTGACTCTGGATTACTTTTTACGGCCAATAACTCGCAGTGCCAGTTATGCCTTTCGAGAATAATAAAAACCGATAAAAAATGGTAAATTTACCAAATTGTCGCCATTTCGTGCCATATGTGACCGTCGTGTGACCGCACTCTGCTTAACTTTAAACCCTTAGTGCTGACTCGGTTCCCTGTGAATGGAACCGAAGGCTCCATACGGATATGGGCCTGTCGATATCGGCAAAGCCGGGTTAGCACTATTTTATAGATAACAAAGCAGCTTCACATAAAATAACCCCGTAAATCGACCGCATCTCGTCACAACCGGGAGTGGGTTAAACCAATTGAACCGTATCGCTAGTGACTAACCGGCCGCTTTTGCAAACGGCGCTGCAAGGTACGCCTGTGCATGCCCAGCGCCCTGGCGGTTGCCGAAACATTGCCGTCGTTCTGGCTCAACACCTTTTGGATATGCTCCCATTGCAAGCGACCAACCGTTGGCGGACTGCTGGGAATTTCAGACGACTGCTCCCCTGAGGCCTCGTTAAAAGCCCTTATCAACTCATCGGCATCCACGGGTTTGCACAGATAATTGATGGCACCCAGTTTCATCGCCTCAACCGTGGTCGCAATACTTGAATAACCTGTGAGCATCACGATTGCCACACCGGGGCTGACCGAGCACAGCTTTTCAATAATATCCAGGCCCGAGGACTGGTGTATTTTCAAATCGAGAACAATTTTGTTGGGCTTCTCTACCCCCGCCAGACCAACGGCCTGCTCCACAGTATTTGCAACGCAGACCCGGGCGAAACGCTTGTTCATTGCCCGCGCCAGCACCTCGGCAAACACCTCATCATCATCGACAATCAACAGGGTTTCATCAATCACTTTCAGCCAACCTGTACAGGGGAATACAAACCTGGGTAATTGAGCCGCCCTCCGGATGGTTCTCCAACCGTATCGAGCCGCCTATGCGTTCGATGGTAGCATGAGTCAGGAAAAGCCCCAGCCCCATACCGTGCTCGCTCTGGCGCAGAAGTGAATGGCCGATTTGCCGTAGCAGTTCCGCCGGGATACCGGGACCATAATCGCGCAGAGAGATTTGCAGTGAACTGCCTTGGCGACTCACTTCAATATCAATGGCGTCACTTACTTCCGCCGCATTGTTTAGCAAGTTCATCAATGCCTGTGTCAAGCTGGGTGTGTTCTTCAACTGCGCTCCACGCACATCATCTGCCACCTGTACCGTGACCCTTACCTCAGGGCAGAGCGAACGCCAGCTATCCAGCAATTGGCTCAGGAATTTCTCGGCCGGGACGGCAACATCTTCGATCTCCGCCTGATCCTGGGCAGCATGAACCAGGCTTTGCAGACTGGCTTTACACCTTTCAACCTGGGTGCCCAACAACTTGATATCATCGTTCAAGGCCTTATCTGCTACCGTCTCACTTTCCAGCTCCGTCAATAGAACACGCATGGTGGACAGGGGCGTACCAAGATCGTGTGCCGCACCCGCCGCCAGGGTGGCCACCGCCAGAAGCTGCTCATCACGCAGTATTTCCTCCCGGTTGCGCTGCAGATGCCTCTCTTGCTGCCTGAGAGTCTGTGCCATCTGGGTTATGAAATAGGTAATCAGCAGGGCACTGAGTAGAAAGGTAAACCACATCCCCGCGATATGCGGACTGATGCCCGCCGGGGCATGATGGGTAGCAATAATATCCAGGGGAACAAAGTAATACAGAAGAGCACTATAGCTGGCCAGTGAGAATGCCGTGATAACCCGGGTATAGCGTGCGGGCAGTAGAGCAGCTGAAATGGTCAGGGGAATCAGCAACAATGAAACCAGGGGATTGCTCGCACCCCCGGTCAGGTACAGTAAAAAACACAGCACTGCGGCATCAGCCAGCAGATGAACAAGAAATTCCATTTCGGTGACAGGCCAGGGTCTTGCGGAACTGGCACGCCAGAAACTGAATAGAATAATGGTCAGGGCCAGAAGCAAAAGCTTCCCTATGTGTGCGAAAGGCAGAGGCAGATCAATGGCATAGGCATAGGAAAGCGCCGCACACTCCACTAGCAGAAGTATGGCGCGTATCCAACACAGCCTTGTCAGGTTCTGTTTCAGTGCGGACAGAAAAAATGGTGTCATCGTTCTTATAACAATCCTGAAATATCTGCATACATGATAATGGATTTTGCCGATGGGGATGGCGCGACAATTTGTCGCATACCGGCATAGGGCCCTGGAGACTATTATACCCACTGAATAAACACAGCTCTATGCTGACTGGAGACTCTCTTGCCTACACCCTCACCGCACCTGCTAATAGGCGCCATCACCGCTCTTGGCACCCTGGGAAACATCCCGGCCTATGCCGACCAAATTGAAGAATTGCTTGTTGTCGGTACTCACGACAAACGCACCATAGACGTCAGCGAAGCCCTGCTCATCTCTCCTGACACCGCCCAGTTACTGAAAAAGGCGCCGGGGGCCAACGTCAACGGCAACGGCCCGCTGACGGGTATTCCGCAGTATCGAGGCATGTACGGCCCGCGCATTGCAACGGCTCTGGACGGCAAGCAACTGGCGTCAGCGGGGCCAAACTGGATGGACCCTCCCCTGTCCTACGCGGCGTCCAGCCAACTGCAATCACTGGAAATATACCGCGGCATTGTTCCGGTAAGTGTCGCCCAGGAATCCATAGGGGGTGCCATTGAGGTACACAGTAAACGAGCTGATTACACCCACAGTAGTGATTTCCAACTCAGTGGACAGGTCATGGGCAGCGCCCAGTCCATCAATGGCGGCGCGCATCTGGACGGAGTGCTGTACGGAGCCAACCAGAATCACCGGGTAAAAATCGCCGCGATGACAGAAGCCGGTGACGATGCCGAGTTTCCCGGTGGAGAGATTACCCCCAGCGAATACGAGCGCCAGCGTTACGATATTGCCTACGGTTTCCGCACCGGCCAGCACAGCATTGCGCTGGATTACACCTACACCGACACCGGGGAGACAGGTACCCCTGCATTGGCCATGGACATAGAGTACTTTGAAGGGGATTTATTAAGCCTGGATTACGGCTTCGCCCTGGACTCAGACTTCAGCGTGGAAGCCAGTATCTATGGCAGCCAACTGGACCACGGCATGACAAACTACCACCTGCGTCAGGCGCCTGCGCCCGACAGGTGGCGCCAGAATATAGCCGACTCTGACAATATTGGCTTTAAACTGCAGTCTACCCTCAAGGATGACAACGGCAGTTGGGAACTGGGAGTTGATGGTTTCTCAGAGGCCCACAACTCCGATATCGACAACCCCAACAATCCCATGTTCTTCGTGGTCAATTTCAACGAGGCCGAGCGTGATATCCTGGGCGTGTTTCTGGAACGACAGCAAGACTGGGCAGCCTGGAGCGGCGAGTTTGGTGCCCGCTACAACTATGTCACCATGGATGCGGGGAAAGTAAACGCCTCCTCCGCCATGATGATGCCCCCGGCCCAGATTCTACGTGACAACTTCAATGATGCAGACCGCAAGCAGACCGACAACAATATCGATCTGCTTGCCAAGGCCTGGTACAGCACAAGCGACAGCACTCGTTGGTATGCCGGCATCGCACAGAAATACCGATCACCCAGCTACCAGGAACGCTATCTCTGGATGCCCCTACAAGCTACCGGCGGCCTGGCGGATGGCTACACCTACACCGGCAATATTGAACTGGACCCGGAAGTATCCAGACAACTGGAATTCGGCCTGGACTTCAGCAACGATGTTTTCACCATCTCCCCGCGCTTCTTTTACCATCGGGTAGACGACTACATACAGGGCACCCCAAGTAAAGTTGCCCCCGCTGTTATGCTGGTTCGGATGATGAATGCCAGCAATGGCAGCAACAACCCCGACCCTCTTCAGTTTAACAATGTAGACGCAGAGCTCTACGGCTTTGATATGGACTGGGCCTGGAGCATGAACGAGCACTGGTCACTGTCGGGCATCGTGAACTATGTGCGAGGCGAGCGGCGTGATATCGATGATAATCTCTACCGAATTGCTCCCCCTAACACGTCTGTCCGCCTCAGCTATTTATCAAGCAACTGGAGCGCCGGGGTAGAAAGTGTTTTGTATGCCAGCCAGGACGATGTCAGTGAGACAAATAGTGAAAAGGAAACAGCCGGCTATGGCCTGGTTAATCTAAGCACCACATGGCAGGCAACAAGCAGCCTGAACCTGGCAGCCGGTGTGGATAACGTATTTGACAAGGAATATGAAGATCATCTGGGTGGCTATAACCGGGCGGAAAACCCGGATATAGCGAAGGGAAGCAGACTACCCGGCTATGGAACCAACGTATTTGTCAGAGCTGTGTGGGAGTTTTAGGAGAGACTGCATCAGCGACCCCGGGTTGTGGACATCCAAAGACTACCAACAACTGGTTTATTCATAGGTAGCCCGTGGGTCGACGCAGCCATTACTCTCGCTCAAAATGGCATAGTCAAAATAGTCGCCCCTTCCAGGCCCGTCGGGTACGGTGAGAACGATCATTTCATCGTCAGGGGAGTTACGCCCCACCAACCAGAATGCTGCACTCCCTATGGGAATCGTCCCTAGTGTGTTCGGTGCCGGGGTGGGGCCCTGAAATCTAATTTCGAGTGTATCGCCAGCGCTGACACATACGTTGGGCGGGGCAACCTTCCAGCCTTTGGTCGTGACATTTACGAATGGTGTGGTACCCCCGGC
>JADFVW010000158.1 GCA_015222725.1 Pseudomonadota bacterium
ATACAGGAACGGGCATCGTGGTTAAAATCGCAGGAGGCCAGAAGCTCGGTGGTATACCCCAACACCCCTGAAAACCTGTTCCGCGAAGCCGCTTCCAAAGCACTGTTGACAGTTTCCACATCGGTATCGCCAGAGGCGACGATGGTGAGGTCCATGGCCGACACATTGAGCGTGGGGATGCGTAGCGCCTGGGCCGAAAAACGTCCCGCGAGTTCCGGCAATATTTTGTCGATGCCCAGAGCCAACTCGGTATCCACCGGGATAATAGACCGGGATGAAGCCCGTGTCTTGCGTAAGTCTGTATGGTGATAGGCGTCCAGCACGGGTTGATCGTTCATGGTTGAGTGGATGGTGGTAATAGTGCCGCTCTCTATCCCCACGGCATCATCCAGCGCGACAATCACTGGCACAATGCCGTTGGTGGTACAGGAGGCATTGGACACTATGCGATGCCGGGCCTGTAGTGCCGTGTGGTTAACCCCGTACACGACCGTGGCATCAACATTTCCCTGGGCTGGCTGGGAAAAAAGTACTTTTTGGGCACCGCTATCTATATGTTTTTGCGCTGCGGCCCGGTCAGAAAATGCGCCGGTGCATTCCAGCACAATATCCACCCCGAAATCTGCCCAGGGCAAATCCTCGATTTTCTCCTGATGAAGCAGGGCAATTGTGCTGCCATCAACACACAACACTTCACCCTTGAGGCCGACACTGCCGGGAAACCGCCCGTGGGTGGAGTCATACTTTGTCAGGTGTTCGACAGTGCGGGCATCGGCCAGCTCGTTTATCGCGACAATTTCCAGAGATGAACACAATTCACTTTCATAGAGTGCCCGCAACACACTGCGGCCGATGCGCCCATAGCCATTTATCGCCAGCTTTAACACCAGAGCCTGCTCTTAGAGCAGCACATCTTCAACGGTAGCCACGACATTGTCGACGGTAAAGCCAAAGTACTGCATCAGATCATTGATGGGGGCAGACTCACCAAAGCTCGTCATACCGACGACCCGACCATCGAGGCCGACGAACTTGTACCAGTAGTCTGCATGTAATGCCTCCACCGCCACTCGGGCCAATACGTCGCTGGGCAGAACTGCCTCGCGGTAGCCCGCATCCTGCGCTACAAAGACCTCGGCACAGGGCATGGATACAACGCGTACCTGCACGCCTTTGCCCGCCAGCTGTTCTGCCGCTGCCATGGCCAATTGCACCTCGGAGCCGGTGGCAATCAAGATAGCATCTGGCTTTCCCTCGACGTCGCGGAGAATGTAGGCGCCTTTTTCAATATCCGCGACCTGCGCCTCCCTGCGGGCCTGGTGGGGCAGGCCCTGGCGAGAGAAAATCAAGGCGGAGGGGCCGTCGGTGCGCTCGATAGCGGCCTTCCAGCATACGGCTGACTCCACCGTGTCACAGGGACGCCAGGTTTGCATATTGGGTGTAGAGCGCAGTGCTGTTAACTGCTCCACCGGCTGGTGAGTGGGCCCATCTTCACCCAGGCCGATAGAGTCGTGGGTATAAACAAAGATAGCCGGCTGTTTCATCAGCGCAGCCATACGTACTGCGTTGCGAGCATATTCCATAAACATCAGGAAGGTGGCACCGTAAGCGATGAAACCGCCGTGCAAGGTAATGCCGTTCATGATGGCCGACATACCAAACTCACGCACACCATAGTTTATGTAATTGCCGTTGGAATCGTCCGCCGTGATGGTCTTCGAGCCGCTCCAGACCGTCAGGTTTGACCCCGCCAGATCGGCAGAGCCGCCCAGGAATTCAGGTAACAGGGGCCCGTAGGCGTTCAGGCAGTTCTCGGAGGCTTTGCGGGAGGCAATACTCAGGCCTTCTTCCTGGCATTGCGCTATATATGCCTCAGCCTGAGAACCAAAGTCAGCGGGAAGTTCGCCGGCCAGACGGCGCTGTAACTGAGCGGCCAGATCCGGATGGGCCGCCGCGTAAGACTGCATCAGCTCATTCCAGGATAACTCTGCAGCTGCGCCCTGCTCCTGTTTATTCCAACCCGTATAGATTTCATCCGGGATTACAAAAGGCGGGTAGCTCCAGCCGATGGCCTCGCGGGTTGCCGCGACCTCATCGACACCCAATGCCGCGCCGTGACAGGCCGCCGTACCTTCCTTGCCGGGAGAGCCTTTGCCTATGAGGGTTTTACAACAAATAAGTGTGGGCTTGCCCGTTTCACTGCGGGCTGCCTCTATGGCCGCTGCTACCGCCGCAGGGTCGTGCCCGTCAACATCGGGCACAACTTGCCAGCCGTAGGCCTCAAAACGGGCAGGGGTGTCGTCGGTAAACCAACCCTCTACCTGACCATCAATGGAGATACCGTTATCGTCGTAAAACGCGATAAGCTTCCCCAGCCCCAGAGTGCCCGCCAACGAGCAGACTTCGTGGGAAATACCCTCCATCAGGCAGCCATCTCCGAGAAACGTGTAGGTGTAATGGTCGATTACGTCATGATTGGGCTTGTTAAACTGTGCCGCCAGAACCTTCTCTGCCAGCGCCATACCCACCGCATTACTGATGCCCTGACCCAATGGCCCTGTTGTTGTTTCGACACCCGGCGCATAGCCATGTTCGGGATGGCCGGGGGTTTTGCTGTGCAGTTTGCGGAAATTCTTTAGCTCCTCGATGGGCAGATCGTAGCCACTAAGATGCAGCAGAGAATAGATAAGCATGGAGCCGTGGCCATTAGAGAGCACGAAGCGGTCGCGATTCGGCCAATCGGGGTTCACCGGATTGTGCACCATATAGTCATTCCACAAAACCTCAGCAATATCTGCCATGCCCATAGGGGCACCTGGGTGGCCACTGTTGGCCTCTTGAACAGCGTCCATGCTGAGGGCGCGAATTGCGTTGGCAAGATCAGTGCGGGATGACATCAATTTCTCCGAAAAGGTTGGCTAGGGACACAATGCCCAAAAATAAGGGCGCTATTTTCGCGTAAGCGGGGCTGTACAGCAAACGGTTATTGGGATGGATGCCCTCTAGGCTGGGATTATTAGCTCTACAGAGGGAAAATAGGCGGAAAAACGCCCTTTATCCCGGGTGACTAAGCTGTAGCCTTCAATGGCGGCATGAGCACCGATAAAGAAATCCGGCAAAATATTTGCCTTCGTACCTCCGCGACGCCGGTATTTGACGAACGCTTTCCCCGCCAGAAACAACGCTTCTCGTGAAATCTCCTTGAGGCCAAAACGCAACAAGATGAACAGGGCTTCCACCTCCTCTATCGTTTCATAGGCTACCGAGCATTCTGAATAGATGATGGAGTTGATCACGAAAGAATTCTTGTAATCCAGGCTCTCAAGCGTACTCGCACTCCACTCATGCCACTGACTGTTAACGTCTGCAAGGTCTGTGACAACACAGGAATCAACGAGAATCTCTGCCACTACGCCTCCCGGGTCAAGGCCATAATCTCATCCGTACTCATACGAAGCTTGCCTATTTTGGCAGCCTTGCGGAAACGACTGAGCTCTCTACTCTTCCCGGACACTTTCTTTAAGTACCAATTATTGTTCTCGCCTTTTACAAACTCTACTTCTGTCTCAGCGGGTAAAATACCCATGGCTGCCCGCACATCTCTGGGAATTGTTACCTGACCCTTGCTCGTCACTTTCATGCGTCGTTTCTCCTGCAATCGGCACACCTGTAAAAAGTATTACTTCTATAGTATTACTTCTTGTGGCTGCGGGCAATTCGTCCACCGACATTCGGCCGTAGACAATGGTAAAGGGGCAGATAGACTTGGGACAGCACTAAAACTCATCATATCTGTGCAGTCGCACAACCTATATCAAATATTTTTGATATAGATGCCAGGGCCTGCTAAACTCCCCCGCCATGTTATCCATCGCAGCCAATGAAAGCCCCGAAGTCGCGCAACAACCAGATGATCAGCTGGCGGTGCTCGCCAATCTGTGCAAAGCCAGCGCAGACCCGCTGCGCCTACAGGTACTGCGCATACTGATGAACGATTCCTTCGGTGTTTCCGAGTTGTGCACCGTCCTTGATATACGCCAGTCTGCGCTCAGCCACCACTTAAAGGTGTTGGCCAGCGCTGGCCTGGTAACCACTCGCCGCGAGGGCAACTCTATTTATTACCGGCGCAGCGAAATGGGCCAGAATGGCTGCCAGGGCGAACTCAAAGCCCAGATTTTCAAAACACTCGATGAAATTGTTCCAGCACCCCAAACCCAGAGCCGTATCGACGCACTGTATCTGCAACGGGAACAGAATTCCCGGAGCTTCTTTACCCAGAATGCTCACAAGTTCCAGCAACAGCAGGATTTGATCGCAAGCTACGATCAATATGCCGAAACAGTGGCTCAGCTGTTGCGTGACGCGCCACTGAAACAGCATCGTATTGCGCTGGAAGTTGGCCCCGGCGACGGCTCTTTTCTGGCGGAACTGAGCCCGCAGTTCGAACAGGTCATCGCACTGGACAACGCGCCCGAGATGCTCGAACAGGCCAGGAGTCGTGCGGTATCTGGCAGCCTGGATAACGTGGAGTTTATTCACGGGGACACCGCCGCCACTGAACTGGAAGATTTACAGGCAGACTGCATAGTGATCAATATGGTGATGCATCACACGCCCTCACCCGCCCAGATATTTGACGATGTGGCCAAAAGCCTCGCCCCGGAGGGCGTGCTACTGGTCACCGACCTTTGCAGTCATGACCAGAGCTGGGCCCGGGAAAGCTGTGGCGACCTGTGGC
>JADFVW010000159.1 GCA_015222725.1 Pseudomonadota bacterium
TGCCGGTGGTGTGCCCATGGGGTCTGAGCTTGCGCCAGCTTCGGCAGGAGCCGCTGTGGACCGCGCGCCTACTTTTGTTGTGTTCGCCCGCCAGGATGCCGGCACCGCAGAATTTCCCGGCACCGCGCTACAGCGCATTCAAATAATTAAGGGCTGGACGGATAAAGATGGAGAGCCGCAGGAGCGTGTGGTGAATGTGGCGGGGGATGCGGAGAATGGCGCCACTGTTGATATCAGTAGCTGTGAGACCAAAGGGACTGGCTTTGCCAATTTGTGTGCGCTGTGGACCGATGACCAGTTCAGCCCCGATGAGCGGGCCTACTATTATACCCGCGTGGTGGAGAACCCCAGCTGCCGCTGGAGCCAGCGCATATGTATCGCCAATGCCGTCGACTGCCGCAATCCCGACAGCATAGGGGAGGGGCTGGCCGGCTGCTGTGCTAAAGAGCACAGGCCGGTAATACAGGAGAGGGCCTGGTCCTCTCCTATCTGGTATAAGCCGGGATGACAACCAGTGGTGGCGATAGGACATTTATCCGGTGTATACAAACACGGGACAATGTTAGACTGAACGCAAAGCCCTTTGCAGCTTTTCCCCAATAACAAAAAAGGATTCAAGCGCGTTCATGATCGACCAGCTCCTTATATCGGGCTTATTTATTGCGCTGATTGGCGGCCTCGTTTTTACCGACTGGCCGGCTGTGCGTGTATTCACTGCCGCTATGGCTGGCGCATATTTTACCGGTCTGGTTGGTACTGCGGAAGTCCTGGATAAGGCGACAAACTCTGGCTTGATTACTCTTGTGCTGCTGTTGCTGGTGTCGGTGGGGCTGGAAAAACTGAGCTGGTTAAGTAGCCTTTCCGGAAAACTGATTACTGCCAGCTATTACCCCAGCCTGCTGCGTATGGGGCTAGTCACTGCGTTTTTTTCTGCCTTTGTCAATAATACAGCGGTGGTGGCCACCCTCGCACACACGGTGCGCAGCAATCGACATCACCCTGCATCCAAGCTGCTGATTCCTCTTTCTTATGCCGCCATTCTGGGTGGCACCATGACCCTGATAGGCACTTCAACCAATCTTATTGTCAGCAGCTTTTTGGAAGATGCCACGGGGCAGGGCCTGGCTTTCTTCGACTTCTTTATCGTCGGTGCCAGTGTTACGGGCTTGGGTCTGCTGGTGATTATGCTCAGTTCTCGCCTGCTTCCAGCTGGCAAGCTTGAGCCCATAGACGTCAACCAATACCTGATCGAAGCCGAAGTGGGTCCCGATTCCGAGCTGATAGGGAAGACTATATTTGAAAATGGTTTGCGCGATATGGAGAATCTGTTTCTGGTGGAAATCGTGCGGGATGCCCACCTTATATCGCCAGTGGCTCCGGGAGAATACATTGCAGCGGGGGATAAACTGATATTTTCCGGGGATGTCGCGGCAATTAATGTCCTGGAGTCCTACCACGGATTACACTTGTTTGCCGTCGAAGAGGGGCTTCTGCGTGAGAATATGATGGAAGTTATCGTCATGCCCAATGCCGCGATAGAGGGCCGAACGGTTAAGGAAAGCGGCTTTCGCTCCATGTTCGATGCCGCCATCGTGGGTATGCGCCGCGGGGGTAAACGTTTGTCTGGCAAGCTGGGAAACCTCACTATACAGGCGGGAGACAGCATGATTTTGGCGGTGGGGCCGGATTTCAACGACCGTAAAAACCTCGACAAGAACTTTGTAGTTATCAATGAGGCCGTAGCCGGGGTGGCAACTTCACCCATCCAGAACTACCTGGTTTCCGCAGTAGCAGTGGGTGTTATCGCACTGGCCAGCATGGGGCTTGTGACGCTGGTCAAGGGCCTGGCATTTTTGCTTGCCTGCATGCTGGTACTCGGGGTGATAAAAACTTCGGACCTCAGGCGCCGCTTCCCCTTTGAAATCTGGCTGATTATCGCCTCGGCGCTCACCCTGGCACAGGCCCTGAATAATTCAGGCTTTGTAGTGATCATCGCCGAGACTCTGCACAGTAACCTCGCGGACTATGGCCCCTATGCCGCACTGGTGGGAATCTACCTGATGACTTTGCTATTAACCGAGGCGATGACAAACAATGCCGCTGCCGCGCTCAGTTTTCCCATCGCATTTGGTCTGGCAGAGAGCTACGGTTTGAGCCATATGCCCTTTGTGATGGCGGTGGCTTACGGTGCCAGTGCCAGCTTTCTAACGCCCTATGGCTATACCACTAATCTAATGGTGCAAAACCTTGGGGGCTATAGCCTGGGTGACTATTTTAAAGCGGGGCTGCCGCTGTCCATCGCCTATTCACTGCTGGTGATATACCTTATTCCACTGATCTTTCCATTTTAGTCCGCCCCTGTGTGATACCGTTAGCCAGGCGGAGGGACGGGAGAAACGATGAAAATAAAAAATTACCTGTCAAAAGACGAAATAGCTCAATTCACAGCAAAGAGTGATTTTCATGGCTGGCGCCTGTTGATCAACAACTGGCTGGCAATCGTGGCGATATTTGTCCTTGTGGCAAATTACACTAACCCCCTGACAATTCTAATCGCCTTGCCGCTACTGGGCGGGCGGCAATTGGGGCTGGCCGTCCTGATGCACGAGTGCGGTCATCGCTCTTTGTTCAAGAGCACAAAGCTGAACGATGTGCTGGGTCAGTGGTTGTGCGCACTGCCAATTATGAACGATATGCCCAGCTACGCCCGGGGACACCTGAAGCACCACCGGGCGGCCGGGACAGAGCAAGACCCCGACCTCTCCAACTACCAGGCCTACCCAATTCCAAGGGAGAGTTTTCGGCGAAAAATCATTCGCGATCTCAGCGGCCAGACTGGCGTGAAACTTTTGTCCTACCTGGTGAAGGGAGCGGCCACCTCGATGTCGAATGAGAAGCGCCAGGGGATAACGCCGCTGTTACAACAACTTGCTGTTCAGTTGGTGATGATATTTATACTGTCGCTGTTCGGCGTGGCTTGGCTTTACCTGCTGTGGGCAGTAGCTTACCTGACCGCATTTATGCTGTTTATTCGCCTGCGACAGGTAGCGGAACATGCGGCAGTGCCCGATTTGTTCGACCTGGACCCGCGCAAAAATACACGCACGGTTGTACCGCGATGGTGGGAGCGGGCGCTACTTGCACCCAATATGGTGAATTATCACATGGAGCATCATTTTATGGCGAGTGTGCCCTGCTACCGATTGAGAGCATTGCACCGGCATTTACGGGGCATGGGTGCATTGGCCAATATGCCTGAATTTATAGGATATTCTGCCGTCTTCAGCCACGTTGTTACCGCCTGATATGAAGAAAAGGGTGAAAATCCCAGTGGCAGTTTTACTGCTGCTGGGCAGCCAGTTCGCTGTGGCGGAGGGCTTTGATGCCAAAGTAGAAGCATTGGTGCGACCCTGGGCAAATACCCTGTCAAATATCATCTTTTATAAGATCGACCTGTTTGGCCAGGATTTCCCCCTGATCGTTCTGTGGTTGGCGGTAGCGGCTATTTTCTTCACGCTCTATATGGGCTTTCTGAATATTCGTGGTTTCTCTCTTGCGGTGCGCCATGTTCGGGGTGATTTTCACGACCCTGAAGCCAAGGGTGAAATCTCTCATTTCCAGGCGGTGGCAACGGCAATTTCCGGCACGGTAGGCATAGGCAATATTGGCGGTGTGGCGGTGGCCATTGTAATTGGTGGCCCCGGTGCAGCATTCTGGCTGATGGTGGCGGGTTTCCTCTCCATGTCCACCAAGATGGTTGAGTGCACGCTGGGCGTGAAGTATCGCAAACACAATCCGGACGGTTCCGTATCCGGTGGCCCCATGTATTACCTGGAACATTTTCTGGCAAGTAGAGGTGCACCCGGCTGGGGTAAATTACTGGGTGGTTTCTACGCCATATCCCTGGTGATTGGCTGTTTTGGAATCGGCAATATGTTCCAGTCCAACCAGGCCTATGTGCAGTTTGTTATTATTACTGGCGGCGAGAGCAGTTTTTTTGCCGATAAGGGCTGGTTGTTTGGCCTGTGTATTGCCGCCACGGTGGGTGTTGTAATCATTGGTGGAATCAAGTCTATCGCCCGGGTTGCCGCCTACATTGTGCCGTTTATGGCGGTGCTGTATGTGATCTCCTGTGTCATTATCATCGGCATGAGCTGGGAGCAGATTCCGGATGCAGTCAGTCTCATCTTTAGCAGCGCCTTTAGCGCCCAGAGTGTCACCGGCGGCATGGTCGGCGCAATTATCGTGGGCTTCCAGAGGGCCCTGTTCTCCAACGAGGGAGGTATTGGTTCTGCCTCCATCGCACACGCAGCGGTGCAAACCAATGAACCCGCGTCAGAGGGGCTGGTGTCCCTGTTGGAGCCTTTTATTGACACCGTGGTTATTTGCACGCTGAGTTCGCTGGTTATCGTGACAACGGCCTATCCTAACGGTTTGATGGATGAGGGGCTGGCGGGTATTGCATTAACTTCGGCTTCATTTGCGCACCATATCAGCTGGGCGCCGTACCCGCTGGCGGTAGCCGCCTTGTTATTTGCTTTTTCTACCAGTATTTCCTGGTCTTACTATGGCCTGAAGGGCTGGACCTACCTGTTTGGCGAAGCCAAATTTACCGAGATGATCTTCAAGGCCATCTTCTGCTTCTTTATTGTTGTGGGTTGTATGATTCAGCTCAGTGCTGTTCTCGAATTTTCCGACGCGATGGTCTTTTTAATTGCCATCCCCAATATTCTGGGGCTGTACCTCTACGCACCTGAAGTGAAGCGGGAAATCAACGGCTATATCGCCAGGCTGCGCGACAAAGAGAAGGCGGCTCAGTAGGGTTTATCCCCATCGACGGTAATGCGCTCCAGGCGTCTGTGTGCCGGGAAGTAATCGTCGATGGGCTTGTGCTGGGTGCTGCGATTGTCCCAGATGGCAATACAGTGGGGCTGCCAATGAAAACGGCAGCTGTATTCAGCTGTGGTGATATGGTCAAACAAAAATGTGAGCAGTGCTTCGCTCTCTTTTTTCCGCAGACCCTCAATGTGGGTAGTAAACAGGGAGTTGACAAAGATAAGCTTTTTGCCAGTCTCCGGGTGGGTTCGTATCACCGGGTGTTTAACCGGGGGGTTGGCTGCTAGCGCATCGGCCAACCGTTCGCTGCCACCTTCCTCCGCCAGGCTCTCCCGGAAGCCGTGAGAAAAATCGTGCACAGCAGTCAGGCCGTCGAGGAAATTCTGCATGTGGTAGGACAAGCCATCGTAGGCGGCTGTCATGCTGGCCCATAAAGTATCGCCACCACGCGCCGGAACGATCACAGACTTGAGAATGGTCGCCATGGGTGGGTGTTCACGGAAGGTCATATCCGCATGCCAGGCCTCAATTTTTGTGAGTTTGTCCGCCGTGCTCTCGAGAATGGTAATCTCGGGGAAACCCTCTACGGTGTCATAGCCAGGGTGTGTCTGCAGCGGACCGAAGGACAAGGCCAGAGCCTTTTGCCTGGCCGGCTCTATGTCCTGGTCGCGAAAAAAAATCACCTCGTACTCGTTGAGTAGCTTGCGAATTCGCTGTGAGTTTTCCTCGCTTAATTCGATGGACAGATCGATACCGTGAATTTCAGCACCTAATGCCCCCGCCATTGGATTGATTTCAAGCATGCTTAAGCCTATGGCTATTTAAGAACCTAACTTTAGCAGTTGCTGAGATAAAGGCCACCTTGCGCTTTAAAGCTCCTGAACACAAAGAGACATGTCCGCCGCCAGTACTGTTGCCGACTCCTGTTGGTTATTGCTGGTGATCACTGCCGTACTCGCCAGTTCGGGTCTGAGGTAAGTCTCTGTCACGCGCTGTAGATCGTCCAGGGTAACGTCCAGAATATGCTGGCGAAACAGCTGGCGCTGCTGGTGACTGCGGCCGAACAAACGGTTGTGAAAATGTTGTTTGGCCTCACCTGCGGGTGATCCGGGCTTATCCAGGCTGCCGATTACACCCAGAATCGCCTCTTCCAATACGCGAAATTCGTGTTTTGTTGTAAGCATCCAGTCTATTGCCGCATCGAAGTCAGCCAGGGTTTCAGCCAGTCGTGGATCTCGGTAGGAGTAGAATTTGAAGGCGGCAATTCCGGAATCCTGTGATGCGCCGCCGCCGTAGGCGCCGCCCTGTTCCCTGATCACCCTGTGGAGAAAGCCATTGCGCAGTACGCCGCCCAGGACAGTCAGAGCCGGGGCGTCCGCGTGCTGAACGGGTACGGTGGGGTAGGCTCGCGCGCAAAAATTGACCTGTGTATTGGTAAGCCAGAGTTCACCAACGCGCTCCCGAATTGGCGGTAGATGGAATTTACCGGTGCCAGTTGTCGTCGTGCAGCCGTGCCAGACCTCGGATGTCTGCGTTACCAGAGCGGGGACTTTTTCCGATTCTGCTATGCTCAGATGTTGCCGGGGCATTGTACTGATGCGTTGGTGCAGTTCGGCCAGCCTTGCCGCGAAGGCGTCCAGTTGAGCATCCTCGCGCAGGCTGTCATCCAGTTCGCGCAGGGACCTGATGCCAGCCAGCCCGGAGACATCGTGATTTAGCTTTGCCAGGGGGCTCATGCCGGCACAGGCCGCGGCCATTGCCAGACCATGGCCGTTGCCGGTTATCGATTGTTCGCGTCGCGCACGCTGCTGGTTGACAAGTTCGCGTATTCTGGCTGTTTCATCAAAGCGCACATTCTCCAGTGTCTCGCGCATAAGTTGACTTTGATCGCGTGAGTTTCGCAGCAGAGCCTTGGAGGAGAGTACGAAATTGGCCGTTACCACCTGCTCACTCTCGAGTGTACCGCGCATCGAAGTGAAGGCATTGATTGAGCCCACAGTGGCGGCTTGCCGGTGCTGGGCATCCAGGTAAGAGCCCCCGTTTTGTCCCAGTTCGGTCAGGAAGCTGGTATAGAAGGGCAGGGCCTGAAGCTCATTCTTGTCCAGGGAGGGCAGGGTGGACACCAGCTGTTGGTAGACAATGCCGTTTGTCCCCTTGGCGTAAGAACAGATGTTGACACCGCCGGTTTCGGTCTGTTCAAAGGTGGGCTCGGGAAAATCGCTGCCCACGTCGGACAATTCTACTTTGGGGAGAATGCTTTCGTCATCGACTTGTTGCTGTCGCTGCGCCAGTCGGGCGGCCAGGTCTACGATGTCGCTTTTCTCCTCGTCACTCAAAGCAGCTTTGGCAGCGGCCAGGCGGGCCATCTCGGCAGCTGTTCTTTTCGCGGATAAATCCCGATCGGGAGTCATGACCAGTGTCACACGGTGCTGGTTGTCAAGTAGCAGTGTCCTGGCAAGGCCCCGCACATAGCCGGGGTCCTGAATTTTTTCGCGCATGCTGGCGATAACCGGTTCCAGATCGAGAACCGGGATGGGGTCGCTGTAATGGGTGGCGGAGCCCAGGGCCTGTAAAATCAGTTGCAACCCATAGGGAAAGCCATCGCCGCTGATTTCCCGTTGATGCAGCTCCAACTGATGTAATACCGCCTCCACACGCTCCTGAGGAACGCCACTCTCGGCGACATCAGCGAGTACTGTGAGAACCAGTTCCTCGACCGCGTCAACATGCTGCGCTTCGCTGCCCTCCAGCCCACAGCAGAAAACCAGCTCTCTCATGGAGTCTTCCAGGCCACACAGTGGTGAGGGCGCCTGCCCCAGAGTACTTGTCTCCAGTGCGTGAAGCAGTGGTGAAGCGCTATTGTCGGTCAGGACACCGGCCAATAATTGCGCCTCCAGCATTTGCTCCAAATTGCTGCTTTCACCCAACATCCAGCCGATGACAATATGTGTCTTGTTTTCCAGGGGCATATTGTCATCGAAGGCATAACAGTCGCTGACCCTTATCGGCGCGCTGTGCCTTTTTTCAGGAAGCACCTCAATGCGCTGGTCCAGTTTTTCGAATTGCCCCAGGGCCTTGTCTTCAAACACTGCCTGGTGCTCGCTGGCATCGATGTCACCGAATGTCATGAAGATGGCATTACTGGGGTGATAGTGGCTTTTGTAAAACGTTTTAAGATCCTCATAGCTGAGGTCGGGAATGCACTGTGGGTCGCCACCACTGTTGTAGTGGTAGGTGCTTGTTGAAAATATGTTCTCGCACAGCGTGCTCCACAGCGCGCTGGTGACGGAGCTCATGGCGCCTTTCATTTCATTGAAGACCACGCCTTTGAACACCAGGTCACTCTCGGTATTGTCAGCTTCGGCAAACTCCATTCTGTGACCTTCCTGGGCAAAGTCCAGGGGGTCGAGGCGAGAGAAGAAGACTGCGTCCAGGTATACGTGTAACAGGTTGTTGAAGTCCTTCCGGTTTTGGCTGGCAAAGGGGTAGGCGGTCCAGTCACTGCTGGTGAATGCATTCATAAACGTATTGAGTGAGCGCCTCAGCATCATAAAAAAGGGATCGCGAACCGGGTAGTGTTTGCTTCCACACAGGGCGGTGTGCTCCAGAATATGGGCAACGCCGGTGGAATCCTCCGGTACGGTGCGCAGGGCTACCAGGAATACATTCTCGGTATTGTCTGCTGCCATGTGAAAGTGTGCGGCATCGGTGCGAATGTGGCGGTATTCCTCAACCCGAATATTCAGCGATTCGACCCTCTGTTGGCGAATCAAATCAAAGGCGGGGTGCGCTTGGGGGAGGCTGGTGCGGCTGTCATTCATAGTGGGTCTCATTTGGGGGTGCTGTTTGCAGGGGTGGCACAAGCTCAATCTGGTAGAGCCACGGCCAGCGCTTGCCGGTGACCCAGATAGTGCCATCTGCAGGGTCTTGGGCAATGCCATTTAATACGTCTGTGTCGGGGCGGCGTTCATTGTCGGGCAGCAGGCCCTGTAGATCAATACTGGCTGACACATTGCCGCTGTGAGGGTCGATAATAACAATACGATTGGATGCCCATATATTGGCCCAGATTTTTCCATCGATCCATTCCAGCTCGTTCAATCGGTCAATTTTTTCGCCGTTTTCCGTCACCGCGATAGAGTGGTTGATCTGCAGGGTCTCGGGCGACAGAAAGTGCAGTTTATCGCTGCCGTCGCTATAGATAAGTTCCTTGCCATTGTTGGTGATTCCCCAGCCTTCTCCGGGAATGCGAAACCATTTAAGCCCTTTCAGGTCCGCCTTGTTGTAGATCAGCGCAATTTTGCTTTTCCAGGTCAATTGGTAAATTTTGTCTCCCATAACGGTCAGGCCCTCGCCAAACAGGCGGGGGTCCAGCGGCCTTCCCAAATCGAGGCTGCCGTCGGCCATGTGATACCGGAGCAGCTGTGACCTGCCGTACTGGCCGGTACTTACATAGAGATGGCCATCGACAATTTGCAGGCCCTGGACAAAATTGCCCCGCGACTGGGCCATTGTTGCTGTTACCTTATAGCCGTGAACCGGCTGCGCATAAACGGTGGGAGTTATTGCAAAAAGTACGCACAGCAGCCCCGGGAGATAAGCTGATAATCTCGAGTTCCTGCCCGATGCTCTTTTCACTGGTTTTATCGTGGTCATTGTCAGCCGTTCTTACGCTTGAGTTCGCGAATAATAAACCGGGCGGGGGAGATTGCCCTGTGCAGCTCTCGTGACAGCGGTAGCGCCTCGCCGCATATAGTACTTGCGAGAATTTCCGCCGCCAGTGGCGTTGAGGTAAGCCCCCGCGAGCCGTGGCCCGTTGACATATATAAGCCCGGTAGAAATTCCCCCGCGCAGGGAATTGTCTGGCGGGCATTTTTGCGCAGAGCGGCATAGCTTTGCAAGAATAATTCTCGCTGGGGTACCGGGCCCACCAGGGGCAGATAGTCTGGACTAGCACAGCGATAACCGACACGCCCGCCTATATGTTGTTCGTTCAGGGCAGCCAGTTCACTGCGCCACGCGGGAACAGCCGCCCCCAGATTGTCCAGATTTTTCCGATGGTCGTCGCCCCGGAGGTTTTTGTCATCGTCCCTGACGTCAAAACTTGCCCCTATGCAGTGGTTTCCCAGGCGCGCCGGCGAAATATAGCCCTTGTGGCACAGCGCCGCCCGTAGCGTACGGCTGTTTTGTGTGGCGGGTAATGTGCTTGTCTGCCCACGAATTGCCTGCAGTGGCAGCCAGTCCAGCCCACAGAGTGATGCTGTTGCGGTACCCGTTGCCAATATCGCACAGTGGGCCTGGGCTAATACCTGGGTTCCAGACATCGCAGCCCAACCCTCGTTTAGCTGTTTCAGAACAAGTTCACCGGTATTCTCAATCAAATGTATATTCGGATGTTGCAGCACTGCGTGGCAAACAGAGGCGGGGCGCAGCCAGCCGGAACCGGGATACCAGTAGCCACCCTTTTCCTGCTCGATAGCCAGAATGGTGTTGGCCTCCTGGGCCGATAAAACCTGGGCCAGATTGGGGACAGATTGTAACAGTTCGGCCATGCACGCCAGTTCATCGAGATTGTCACTCTGGTGAAAGCTGCCGCAGAGTGCGCCATCGACGCCCTCGCGTAGTCTCTGCGCGGCGAAAAGTTGCTGATAATAGCGCAGGGAAAAACTATAGCTCTGCAAGGAGAAATCACTGAGTGGAGAGTGCTTGCGGGAGAGCCTGGTGTAGAGCACACCCTGGTCGTTGCCCGAACCTGCATTCGCAACCTGGCCGCGTTCCAGGATAGTGACTTTAATATTGCGCCTTGCCAGAGCTGCCGCGACGGTACATCCTGCGATGCCGGCGCCAATGACCAGCGCAGATTGGGGGTAGGCGGGGTTAATGCTGCGAATATCCCAGGGCGTGATGCCAGTGCTCTTTGGCGGGGGAGTGGTACATTTGACCTTCTCCTCAAGTACGCCGTAAATGCACTCGCGTTTTTTGCCAAAGCCCGGCGACTTTGAAACCTGGAACCCGGCGGCGAGCAGTGCCCTTCTCACATCTCCCACGGCGGTGAAGCTGGCAAAGGTGGCCCCTGTGCGGCTGTTATCTGCCATCAACTGAAAAATCTCAGCCGACCACATGGCCTGGTTTCGACCGGGTGAAAAACCGTCGAGATACCAGGCATCCACCGTACTCGTTTCGTAGCTGACCAGCTCCGACAGCGCGTCCTCGGCATCTTCCCACCACAGGTCCAATATTACAGCCCCGTCTTCAAGTAATAGCCTGTGTTGTCCCGCGAGGGGCTCGGGATAGTTGGTCAGCAGTGCTTTGGCCAGTTCTGCTAACTCTGGCCAGGCAGCCAGTGCCCGCTGCATATCTGATTTGGCCAGAGGGTATTTCTCTATTGATATGAAGTGCAGGCGGGGTCGGGGTTGGGCTTGCTGCTGCCAGAGCTTCCAGGTGAGCAGAAAGTTCAGCCCCGTGCCAAAGCCGGTTTCGACGATACAAAACGTGGGGTGCCGGTGGGCTGCAAATCTTTGCTGCAATTGATTGCCGCGCAGAAAAACATACTGGCTCTCCTCGCTACCGTCCTCGGAGGAGTAGTAATAGTCGTCGAAGCGATGAGAATGTGGTGCGCCGCTCTCTCTCCAGCTGACTTGTGCTGTGGCCAGAGGCTGCCAGGAGCTGTTGCCGCGAATCATCCCGTGGAGGGATTCAGCTTGATCCCCGGGGGTAACCAGGCGGGGATATGTGGCTTTTCTTCACCGAGCAGGTCTGCGACTGAGAAGACATGGAATTCAGGCTCCTGGTCTGGAGGCGCATACAGAGTGATGAGGTAGTCTGCCGCGTTCATGTCCTGGGGCAGACTGACTTCCCACAGGTCATCGCCCACCCGTAAAGTGGATTTACCCGGTTGCAGACGAATCCTGGCAATGTACTGGTTTTTCCCCGCGGGAGCCAAGCTGCGATTTTCACTGGCTATGAGAGTGCCGAACAAATGTGTTTTGATCGAGCAGATAACGGTCAGGTCGCGCCGGCTCTCGGGAATACTCTGGTCCGAGAGTCTCTGGGTCATGTGGGCGAGCGCGGTATTTCCCTCCGAACCGTTCAGGCGTACTTTATCCGCACTGAAGGGGATTGTCGCCAGCTTGGCCGCATCTTGTTTTGCCGCACCTCTGGCTGCCAGTTCTTCTTCACTGGGTTGTGTCTTCTTCGATTCCTCCAACTTCTCGTAGTGCCTGGAAATCAGGCTTAACAGTCTGGCAACGTCTTTTTCGTCGCGATCCTGTGCGAGATCACTCTGACCATGGGCCTGCAGGGTGAACAGCACGGTGCAGACCACTAGTGTGCGACAGGCTGCTTTCCGCCATGGGGGCAGGGCTGGTGGGGGCGAGATCATCGAATTTATCCAGACAAATGCAGGCCGCAAATTGTATCAGAATTGCCCTTTCGCGGGTATAGTGTGCGGCAACGCATCTTGTACCAGTACGTATCGAGGATTTTATGCCCCAAGCACAGACTCAATCCATTTCCCGAGAAAAATTCCTGACAATGGCTGCCAACTTATTGCATAAGGTTTTATTGGATGTGCCGAGAACCGAGGCGAAAAACGCCTACAAGGAGATTGTCAAAGGCCAGGCTATTCATCTGGCGACTGTGCGAATGGAAGACCAGTCCACGGTGCGTTTTCAGGTGTCGCTGGATCACTCGGAGTACAAGGGCAAGATGAATTTTGGTGCCTTTCGCAACAGCCTGGTTCTGCTGATTTCAAATTTGGGCCAGGCTTTGAACGATAAGAAAGAAATCACTATGTTCTCGGCAGAAAACGATCAAAACTCGACTATCTTTGGCGTGACGGCAATCACCCAGGATGAAAATATCCCCAATATAATGGTTCTGGGCTCCGACAGCCAGGAGGGCCAGCCCGCTGTCATGCTGCGTTTGATGTATATCGATAATAGCCAGTTTACCGCGCAATCCTCGCAGCAAGAGCAAAGCGCTTAGTTCCGGCTTGGGTGATAGTTGGCCGGCTAGGTGCGGACTTCTATTTGCGGAAGTTCGGGCCGGTCAATAATCAATTTTTCGGTCGGTGCCATGACTTCAGCGGTGCCGCTGGCCACGAGTTTTTCATGCTGGTTGAAGGCTTTACAGTCCAGTGTGACAAATTTTCTCTTGTCGCGTTTCTCTGTGACTTCCAGGTGGATGGTAATGGTATCGTCGATTTTCACCGGCAGACGGAAGCGCAGGGTCTGGCCCAGGTAAATTGTCCCTGGCCCGGGTAACTCCATGGCAATAGCTGCAGAGATAATAGCGCCGGTCAGCATGCCGTGGGCTATGCGCTCTTTAAAGGGCGTTGTTGCTGCGAATTCGGCGTCGAGATGGACAGGGTTGGCATCGCCCGATGCGACGGCAAACAACAAGATATCCTGTGCTTCTATCTTCTTTGAATAACTGGCGGTTTGACCTATCTGGATTTCATCATAGGTAAAATTGCTGAGCTGGGTCATAACTTTATCCTTTTAAAGCCGCCAGGAAAATTGATTTTAAATTTTCTACATTCAGTGGAATCGGGTTTGTTGCTGCGGTTGGATCAGTAGCAGCCATTTCGCAGATCAGGCTCATCTGCCTGTCATCCAGCCCCATGTCTATCAGTGTGTGGGGGATACCCAGTTCCTCTCGAAGATCCAGAATCCACTGCAATATAGCATCGTAGGCATCATCTTCGGTAGCGGCTGGCAAATCCAGCCACGCGGCGAGGCGGGGCAGCTTGCCTGCTATTGCGGGGCGGTTGAAGGCCAGCACATAGGGCATGAACACTGCATTGGTCAGGCCGTGGTGACTGTCGTACAGAGCGCCTACGGGATGACTGAGGGCGTGGATAGCGCCCAGTCCTTTCTGGAATGCGGTGGCGCCCATGGTTGCGGCGACCTGCATATGTCCTCGCGCTTCCAGGTTGCTGCCATCGCGATAGGCTACGGGCAGCCATTTCTTGATTAGCCGCAGACCCTCTACGGCGATGCCGTCGGCCATGGGATGAAAGCCGGGGGCGCAATAGGCCTCCAGGCAGTGGGCCAGAGCGTCCATGCCGGTGGCGGCGGTTATCTGCGGGGGCAGTCCCCGGGTCAGTTCGGGGTCCAGCAGAACCAGTTCAGGCATCATTTTCGGATGGAAAATAAGAACTTTGCGCTGTTCATCTTCTTTTACAATCACTGCTACGCGGCCGACTTCCGAGCCGGTGCCCGCAGTGGTTGGTATTGCAATTATTGGCGCTATGCCTGCCGGATCAGCCTGTAACCAATTATCGGCAGCATCTTCGAATGACCAGAACCCCACTGTCTGGCCAGATTGAAACGCAATGGCTTTGCCCGCGTCCATGGCACTGCCACCGCCTATGGCTATCACACCATCGTGGCGACCCTCTTTAAAAGCGACCACGCCGGACTCGATATTTTCGCCCACTGGATTTGGTTTTATGTCAGAAAAAACAGCGGTTTCTATGCCGGCACTGCGCAATACTTCCAGGGCACAAAGCACCGGCGGCAGCATTACCAGCCCCGGGTCGGTGACCAGTAGGGGGCGTTGCATTTTAGTCTGGGCACAGCCTTGTGGCAGTTCCTTGAGTCTGCCGGTGCCGAACCAGATAGAGGTGGGGTAGTTCCAGTTAGCGAGAGTGGGCATTGGTGCTTCCTGCAAAGAACGAGATTGTAAGTTGTTAATGTCGGGTGAGCGTTTAGATGATTTCGAAGTAGCGCTGCAGTTCCCAGTCGGTAATGTGGCGCCGGAACTCCCGCTCTTCCCATTCCCGGGTAGCGGCAAAATGCGCTACAAACGCTTCGCCAAGCCAATCGCTGGCTACCGTGGACTTTTTAAATAACTGGGCCGCGTCCCACAGTGTCGTGGGAAGTGCCAGGGATTTTGGAAATTTCTCCTCATAGGCATTGCCGCGCACCGGTTTTGAGGGGCTAAGCTGCTGTTCTATGCCGCTGAGGCCCGAGGCGATCGCAGCGGCGAGAGCGAGGTAGGGGTTGGCATCGGCAGCGGCAATTCTGTATTCCACCCGCTGGCTGTTGGCGCCGCCGGGAATCACCCGCAGGGCGCAGGTGCGGTTTTCTATTCCCCAGGACGCATCCGTGGGAGCCCAGAAGCCGGGTACCAGCCTGCTATAGGAGTTAACAGTGGGCGCCACCATCGCCAGCATTTGTGGCATGAGCTGTTGCTGGCCGGCGACGAAAGCATTCATTGCATCGGACATGTTTCCGGGTTTATCCGGGTCGTGAAATATAGAGTTACCCTTTTTGTCAGTTATGGAAATATGAATATGGCCACTCTGCCCCGGCCAGTCCGGAGACCAGCGGGCCATAAAGGTCGCCATACGCCCGTGTTTCTGAGCGTATATTTTGGTGAATGTCTTGAATAGCGACGCCTGGTCTGCAGCTTGCATGGCAGTGTTTGCGCATAAAGCGGCCTCCATCACCCCCGGTCCCGTCTCCTCGTGCAAGCCCTCTATAGGCATGTCCATTTCTTCACAAAGTTGCAGCAGGCCGCGGTAAAAGTCAGCGTGCACAGAGGTGCGTAACATGGAGTAACCAAAGTGCCCAGGTGCCATGGCTTGCAGGTTTTTATAGTTTTTTTCGCGCACTGATTCGGGCGATTCGTCAAATACAAAAAACTCGAATTCAAAGCCGCAGCGCAGACTGAAACCCATTTTCTCTGCTCTTGCCAATACCCTGCCCAGGGTCGCCCTGGGGCACACCTGTGCGGCGGCCTGGTCGAACTCCCCCATGACCAGTATGCTGTCCTGCTCCATGGGCAACTCGCGGCAGGTTTCCGGCAGCAAACGCACCGGGGCATCACCGTATCCGGTATGCCACCCGGTGAAGCTGACATTATCGTAGAGTTGGTCGTTACTGTCCCAACCCAGTATTACATCGCAGAAGCCGAAGCCCTTATCCAGGGCGGACAGAAATTTCTCGCGGGACATATATTTGCCACGCATAATGCCGTCAATGTCGAAAACACCCACTTTAATATGGGAAAGCGATCGCCGTTCAATCAGGTCTTTCAGTTCCTGGGCGCTGCTTATATTGAGTGGTTCCATGCTTAGTCTCCGTGTTGCCGGGATTGCTGTATGGCAAATTCTTCTTCCGGAGAATACACCAGAGTCTTGCGGCCGTGCACTGCAAAATAAACCAGGCCACACAGAAACCAGATTGCGACACCGATAATACCCGGGCGAAAATCTGCATTATTGAACAACAGTAGCAATACCGCGGCGGCTATCAGCAGGGCAATCCAGGCGCCAAACTCTCCCAGGGGACTTTTATAGGGCCGGTCAATATGCCCGAAGCGGCGACGGAGAAGAATGTAGGACACCATCTGCATGACGTAGGCAATGACTGCGCCGAATACCGCCATATTTAAAATAACGCCACCGAAGGTGCCGCTGCCATTGGGGTCTACCAGGAACAGTACAATTAGCACGGAGAAACCGACCAGCGAGCCTCCCAGCAGGGCGATGTGGGGTGTTTTGCGTTCACCGTGGGTGACGGACAGCCAGTGCGGGAAATAACCCGCGCGGCTGAGAGAGTAGATATTGCGCCCGAAAGCGAAAATGATGGCGTGAAAGCTGGCGATCAACCCGGCGATGGCAACCAGTCCGAGAACCTTGGCGCTGCTTACACCCAGGGTGTGGGTGAATCCATCCAGCAGGGGCTCTTCGGTTTGAGAGCCAAAAAACGCAGCACCCCCGCCAATACCCATGTTCAGAAAGGTGATGAGAACGCCGGTGAGCACCAGGGTTGCCAGCCCCCATATCAAGCCCCGGGGCATATCGCGGGTAACATCGTGGGACTCCTCCGCGGCCAGGGGTAGCTGTTCTATGGCCAGGTACAACCAGATGGCGAAGGGCAGGGCGGCGCCAACGCCTCCCCAGCCCATGGGCAGAAAGCGTGTCTCGCCGGGCTGCGGCTCTATGTTCCACAGTAGCTCCCAGCTAAAATAGGGTATGGCGCTGATATAGAACACCACCAATATAAGCAGGGCCAACAACGTTATGACTACGATGAATCGGAATGATTCCTCCACCCCGAAGATGTTCAGGCCCGCAAATACCAGATACAGGCCCGCCCACCAGACGGGTTGCCAGGCGTCGGGGGTGGCAAAAATGTTTTGCAGGTAGCCCCCGGTAAAATAACAAACCACGGCGGTAGTGATGATGTATTCCATGTTCTCCGCGAGGCCGGTGATATAACCCCCCCAGGGGCCCATGGTAGTACGCCCGAAGGAATAGGCGCCACCGGCATGGGGCAGGGCAGCGGACATTTCAGCGATGGAGAAACACAGGCCGGTGTACATTACAGTGGCGATGGTAAGCGCTAAAAGAAAACCCCCGAAGCCGCCCTGGCCCACCCCCAGGTTCCACCCGGAAAAATCACCGGAGATAACCGCGCCCACACCCAGTGCCCACAGTGACCATGTGCCGGCATAGCGCCGCAGGCCCCGCTTTTCGAAATACTCCTGTCCCGCCTTGTGGTACTCGACAGTACCGATTACCTGCTTGTCACCGCTGGCCATGGCGTGTGCCCCTGTTATGTCTTCAGAAGATTCCTAACCCGCGCGGAGGCGATAACGCCCTCACCGGCCCGGTAGCTCTCGTGATTATTGTCGATTGTCTTCAGCTTATACAGATAATTTATCATCAAGCCCGCGGATTGCGTGATGCCATTTTTTGAGGTGTCGGCCATCCAGTCTATCTGTGCGACGATTGCGCCGTTGTTGAGGTGGAAGTGAGCCACAGAATTCAGCGCTGTGCCACTGCGGTGCTTCTCGTTGATCAGGTAGTGCGCACACAGGTGCTGTAGTGGATCTTTTACAGCCTCCACCAACTCCTCATTTTCGTACCAGCTGTGGCGGGAGATAATCTCGTTTATCGCCGCTTCCGGTGATGTGGCCGGCGAGGCCGCCAGGGCAGCGGCAGCCTGCTCCTGGGTCAGAAGCTTCATGTTGCCCTGGGTCACCGTGTGGTCCAGCCAGCTCCTGAAGCCGGGTACCGGCGAGAGGGTTGCAAAGGTGTTCAGGTTTGGCAGTTCCCGGGACAGGTCATCGACAACACGTTTGATCAGGAAGTTACCGAAGTTGATGGCCGACAGCCCCGACTGGGCATTGGAAATTGAGTAAAAGATAGCGCAATCGGCAGTTTCCGGGTCACCCAGGGGCGCTTCCTCGTCCAGAAGTACCTGCACATTGTCGGCGATGCCATTGACCAGTGCCACCCAGACAAATATCAGTGGCTCGTCCGGCATGCGGGGATGAAAGAATGCGAAACATCGCCGGTCGGAAGCCAGTCGGTTTTTCAGGTCATCCCAGCCCTTGATTTCGTGCACCGCCTCGTACACAAACAGTTTCTCCAGCAGTGAGGCGGGGGCCTCCCAGGTAATTTGCTTGAGCTCCAGGAAACCCACGTCGAACCAGGCTGTCAGCAGTGACTTAAGGTCGCTCTCAAGACCCCTGAGCTGGCTGTCCTTTTTCGCCCAGGGAATAAGTTCTGCACGCATATCCACCAGAAATTTTACCCCCTCGGGCAGGGCGTTAAATTGCGTAAGCAATCGAACACGGGGTGCTTTTAGCGCGGTGCGTAGCGCCTGCTCCGCATCGAAACGGTCGTCTCCCTGGGCCTGGGCCAACTGCTCCACCGCTTTGTTTATGGTGTCCGGGTTGGTATCAAACTCCGTGGCCAGCAAGGTCAGGAAGCGCCTGCGGCCGGTTTTGTTCAGCGACAGGTAAACACGGCCCAGTGCCGCGGCACGTTTGCGCGCAGACACCTCACCTCCGCGGCGGTCCAGGCAGGCTTGCATATGCCTGATTAAACCGTCCCTGTCCTGATCGCTCAGGTCGGGTGTCGCGCTGATAATGGGCGAGCCATCAGAGTCCGGGGCTATTTTGTCCCAGGCATTTTTTGCATTGCGCAGGGCGCGGTCCCAGAAGCCGGATTTTTTATGTGGACTCATAGTATATTTCTTTTATCACTGTGTTGATCGTGTGCTTCGATTCTACTGCATAGGCAAATTTCGGGCACTACCCTATGGGGTAGTTGCCAGCCATCGCTCTTACCCCCGCCCGTAGTGTACATGCTATAGTCGCTGCGTTTTTTTTAGAATGAAGATCAATGTCGGACGCCGCAAACAAGCCCAGAACTGTCGCACCCATCGATTATCCCGCAGAGCTCCCGGTGGTGGAGCACAGGGAGGAGATTATGCGGGCGATAGCGGCCAACCAGGTTCTTATTCTTGCCGGGGAAACCGGCTCGGGTAAAACCACCCAGTTACCCAAGATTTGCCTTGATATGGGGCGCGGCCGCGAGGCGATGATTGCCCACACCCAGCCGCGCAGGCTGGCGGCCAGGACCGTCGCCCAGCGAATTGCCGAGGAGTTGAATTCGTCGGTGGGAGAAGTGGTTGGCTTTCAGGTGCGTTTCACCGACAAGGTTTCCGACAATACCTGTATCAAGTTGATGACCGACGGTATTTTGCTGGCAGAAATTCAACGCGACAGACTGCTGCGCAAATACGACACCATTATTATCGACGAGGCCCATGAGCGAAGCCTCAATATCGACTTTCTTCTGGGCTACCTGAAGCGCTTGTTACCACAGCGCCCCGATTTAAAACTTATTATCACTTCCGCGACTATCGACGTGGAGAGTTTTTCCCGGCATTTTGACAAGGCCCCGGTGATAGAAGTTTCCGGCCGCACCTATCCGGTTGAGACCCTGTACATGGACCCGGTATCGGATCGGGATCAGGGTGTGCAGGAGCAAATCAATTCCCTGGTGGCGGAAATCGATGCCGGTGTATACGGCAAGCGCGGTGACATCCTGATTTTTCTGTCCGGCGAGAGAGATATTCGGGAGCTGGCAAAACTACTGCGGACGCAGCGGGAGCTGGAAGTATTGCCGCTGTATGCACGGCTTAGCCATGCAGAGCAAAACCGAGTTTTCGATTTGTCGAAGAGGCGTGGCACCCGGGTAGTGTTAGCCACAAACGTGGCCGAGACGTCCCTGACCGTCCCCGGCATTCGCTACGTGATAGACCCCGGGGAAGCCCGAATCAGTCGCTACAGCTTCCGCACCAAGATTCAGCGTCTGCCCATAGAGGCGATATCCCAGGCCAGCGCCAACCAGCGCAAAGGTCGTTGCGGGCGCATGGAAGAGGGGGTTTGTCTTCGCCTGTACAGCGAGGAAGATTTTTCAAATCGACCGGAATTTACCGACCCGGAGATCAGGCGAACCAATCTGGCGGCAGTTATTCTGCAAATGCTGTTGCTGCGACTTGGTGATATCGGCAAGTTTCCCTTTATCAACCCACCGGATCCCCGCATGGTGCGCGATGGCTATAAATTGCTGGAGGAACTGGGGGCAGTGACGGTCGCGGGGGAGTTGACGGCAGTTGGCAGAAAAATGGCGCGTCTGCCGGTGGACCCTCGCATGGCGCGTATGGTGCTGGCCGCCACTGAACAGTCTTGCCTGGAGGAAATGCTGGTGATTACCAGTGCGCTTGCCGTCCAGGACCCCCGGGAGCGCCCCGCTGAAAAGCAGCAGCAGTCCGATCAGATGCACGCGCGGTTCAAGCACGAAAAATCTGATTTTATGGCCTGGATAAATTTGTGGAAGTACTACGAAGAGCAGCGGCAAAGCCTGAGCCAGAATCAATTACGCAAACTGTGTAAACGGGAGTTTCTCTCCTATATGCGTATGCGTGAATGGCGCGATATACATTACCAGCTGACGCTGGCCTGCAAAGCGCAAAAAATAAAACCTCGACCCGTACTGCCACAAGAGGAAAACTACGAGGGCATACACAAGGCACTGCTCGCCGGCTTGCTAAGCCATATCGCCCAGTTCCAGGAGGGGCATGAATACCTGGGCAGTCGCAATCGCAAGCTGCAAATTTTCCCCGGTTCCTCCCAGTTTAAAAAGAAGCCAAAGTGGATGGTGGCCGCAGAGATAGTGGAAACCAGCAAGGTATACGCTCGTTCAGTTGCGGCTATCGACCCCCTGTGGGTACTGGGGATTAACCCGGATCTGCTTAAATACCACTACTACCAACCGCGATGGCAGGCCAGAAGTGGCCGGGTTATGGCCTATGAACGCATTACACTCTACGGCCTGACGGTTTCGGACAAGCAGTCTGTGCACTTTGGCCCCATCAACCCTGTCGAGTCCAGGGAGCTGCTTATACGTGAGGGTTTGATCGCCGCCAATTTTCATCCCCACCCCGGTTTTCTAAAGCACAATCAGCGTTTGGTGCGCGAGTTGGAGGATCTGGAAGCGCGCACTCGCCGGCGGGATATTCTGGCGGATGAGCGAGTATTGTTTGCGTTTTATGACGAGCGTCTACCGGCTGACATCTTTACGGCCAACCGCCTGCGATCCTGGCTGAAGCAAAATGCGGGCGCCGAGGCGGGCCTGCGTCTGGTGCGAGAGACTCTGTTGGCAAAGGATTTGGGCAGCGGCCTGTCCGATCAATTCCCCAACCAGCTCGAGTGGCAAGATATGCGCTTTAAGTTGAGTTACCAATTTGAACCGGGAAAAGTTGCCGATGGCGTTTCCGTTACCGTACCGGTAGCCCTGCTGAATCGTGTGCCGCGCTTTTTGTTTGATTGGCTGGTGCCGGGTCTGCTGCGGGAAAAGTGTATCCAACTGATCAGGGGCTTGCCCAAGGCCAAGCGAAAGCATCTGGTTCCCGCTCCGGATTTTGTCGATCGCGCTCTTACGCTGCTGTCTCCGCATGACGCGGATCTTGTGGGGGAGTTATCCGCCTGCCTGTCAAAATTGGGTGGTATCCCACTTGCGACAGACGACTGGGACGTGGCGAAGCTGGATGACTACTACCGGATGAACATTCGTGTGGTGGATGCGCAGGGGAAATTGCTGGAGCAGGGCAGGGATCTGGCGCAATTAATATCAAATTTTCGAACAGACACCCGCCAGAGTATGGGTTCGGCGGCAGGGAAAACACCAGCGAAAGCAGGAATGAAGCGCTGGGACTTTGGCGATATTCCCAGGGAGTGGCGATTCCGCCAGGCCGGCGTAGATATTGTTTCCTACCCCGGGCTTGTTGACAAAGGTGCCTGTGTCGATATCGAATTGTTTGACTACCCCAGTCAGGCGTTGCTGCACCATCGCCATGGACTACTGCGCCTGACGCGGCTGCACAGCGCTACCCAGGTGAAATACCTGGGCAAGCAGATGCTGACGGGAAATAAGTTCACCCTGGTGATCGCCGGTGCGCGGCTGGACAGAGGCCAGTTACTCACAGACCTGATCGACGGTGCCTATAGCTGGGCGATGAAGATAGACAGTGGAATGCCTTTTACAGAGGAAGAGTTTACACAGATGCTGCAGACCGGTAAGGGGGAGGTCATTGGTTGCGCCAATGAATTGGAGAAAATTCTATTTAATACCCTGGGCGCGCTGGCAGAACTCAGACGGGAAATTGGCCGTCTGGCTGCGGGCAAATACGCGGCGAGCCTGGAAGATTGCAACAGGCAACTACAGGGACTACTACTGGACGGTTTTGTGCGAGACACGCCACATGATTGGCTGGCCCAGTATCCCAGGTATATGAAAGCACTGGTCATTCGTATCCAACGCCTGAATGGACAGGCGGCAAAAGATCAAAAATACACCGAGCTGCTGGAAGCAGTGGGTTCCGGGCTTTGGACGCTGCAGCAGGACAGGCCCGGGTTGCTGCAAATTTGTGCCGAGGCGCGGCAGTATCGTTGGATGATGGAAGAGTTTCGCGTGTCGCTGTTTGCCCAGAGCCTGGGTACCCGTCAGGCCATCTCTGAAAAGCGCCTGCAGGAACAGTGGCTTAAGGTAAGCCAGTGGGTGGCCTCCAATCCCCACTAGCGTCAGTCATAGAAGCTCAATAGTGTGAAAAATTACCATTGTGACTGAGATATCAATGAAACTTAGCGCAGATTACTGTGTCATAGGTATCACGATGGCTGCCACAAGGCACTTCGGCACGGGTTTCGAACATTTAGCCCAGTGCAATAAAACTAAACTCAATCAATAGGGAATACATCATGGCTCATTCTATCAAACCAATTGCTGCGGCACTGGGCGCAGCGTTTCTTGCCAGTTCATTTGCACCCGTTGTCTCGGCTGAGGCAAACCCATTTTCAGCGCAACAGCTGAGTGGTGGTTATGATCTGGCCAACTACGGTAAAGATGCCGAAGGCAAGTGTGGCGACAAGAAAGCCGAAGGCAAATGCGGCGACAAGAAAGCCGAAGGCAAATGCGGCGAAGGCAAATGCGGTGAAGGCAAGTGTGGCGCAGGAGAGAAAGCCAAGGCTGAAGGTAGCTGCGGCGATAAGAAAGCCGACGGCGAAGGTAAGTGCGGCGATAAGAAAGCCGACGGCGAAGGTAAGTGCGGCGGTAAGTAATGCCTGAAGCACTCCGAGAACTCCATGGAGCGGGTCTCGGGCTACGGCGGGCCCTTCTGGGCCCGTTGTTGTCAATGGACGCCGGAGCGGTCGATTTTATGGAAGTTGCCCCGGAAAACTGGATCGGTGTTGGTGGCCGTCTCGGTAAGCAGTTCCGGCAGCTGGTGGAGCGACATACCATTGCTCTGCACGGACTGTCACTGGATATCGGCGGCCCGGATCCCATCGATACCGAGTTGGTCAGGGCAGTGCGTAAGCTGATGACGCAGATCGATGCGCCCTTGTACAGTGAGCACCTCAGTTACTGTGCAGCGGACGGCCATCTCTACGATTTACTGCCTATTCCCTTCACGCAAGAGGCGGTTCACCATGTAGCTGGCCGCGTGCGTCAGGTACAGGACATCATCGGCATGCCCCTGGTATTGGAAAATGCCTCCTATTACGGTCAGGCTTATAATGACCTGTCCGAAGCAGAATTTATTACAGCGGTACTGGAAGAATCCGGTTGTGACCTGCTACTGGACGTCAATAATATCTATGTGAACAGCATCAATCACTGTTATGACCCTTTGGTGTTTCTCGATGCACTGCCGCTGGATCGTGTCAGGTATATCCACATCGCCGGTCACTTTGATGAGGCCGAGGACCTGAAAGTTGATACCCATGGGGCGGACGTTATCGACCCAGTGTGGAAACTCCTGGAGCAGGCCTACCAACGCTTAGGCCCTGTACCAACACTGCTGGAGCGCGACTTTAATATTCCTCCCCTGGCGGATATGTTATTGGAGGTGGAACAGATACGCCGCTTTCAGAATATCTGTGAACCTTCATTGTCATCCGCGGAGGCATAGAACATGGCGACTACACAATTGCGCAAAGCACAATTTGCCATGGCTGATTTTTTACGTGACCCGCAGGCGAAGCCGGCGCCACAGGGTGTAGAGCCCAGGCGTCTGAAAATCTACCAGGACCTGGTTTACAACAACATCGAGGGCTTTATCAGCGGCGGTTTTCCCATCCTGCGAAGTTTGTACGCGGATGCGCAGTGGCATGCCCTGGTGCACCAGTTTATCGATGGACATCGCTGCCACACGCCCTATTTTCTGGAGATTAGCCAGGAGTTTTTAGACTTTCTGACCAGTGAATACCAAGCGCTGGAATCCGATCCTCCTTTTATCGCTGAACTGGCTCACTATGAATGGGTAGAACTTGCGCTGGATATTTCCGAGGAGAGCCTGGATGAGTTTGGTGAACTGGCCGATCCACTGCGGGAAATACCGACCCTGTCCCCTCTGGCATGGTTGCTGAGCTACCAGTTTCCCGTTCACAAAGTTGGGCCGGCTTTCCAGCCCGACACAGTGGATGAGCCGACTTTCCTGGTGGTGTACAGGAACCGAGAGGACAAGGTCTGCTTTATGGAGCTCAACCCCGCGACAGCGCGCTTACTGGAACTACTACGAGGCAATACCGACGACTCGGGGGCGATGCTTCTTTCCCATCTGGCACAGGAACTGGGGATGCCTGAAGAGACTGTGGCGGGCTTTGGCGGCGAACTGTTGGGGCAACTCAATTGTCAGTCGATAATTTGTGCTCCAGTCGCGCAGTAAATTCTTCGCTGCAACTGGTTGCCAGCGCTAAGCCCCGCGCGTAATATTCGCATTCTACTCTCGCAACAAATTCATGCCCTTGATTCGAACTATATTACTGCTGCTGTTGATTCTCCCGCTATCGCTGGCCCAGGCACAGGCGATAGCGGAAGACGAGAATATCGACCCACTGGAATCGATAAACAGGCCGATATTCGCTTTTAACAACGGCCTTGATAAATTTTTGGTGCGGCCCCTGGCCCAGACCTACCAGTTTGTGATGCCAGATATTGGCGAGCGCGGTGTGGGCAACTTCTTTGCCAACCTTTACGACTTCAATGCGGCATTTAACGCACTGTTGCAGTGGGAACTGGAGGGAGCGGCACAAAGTAGCGGGCGGTTTCTGGTCAATTCGACGGCGGGTATCCTCGGCCTGATTGATGTTGCAACACCTATAGGTATCCGGCCTTTCAGGACAGATTTTGGTCACACCCTGGCAGTCTGGGGTGCTGAGTCCGGGCCCTATCTGATGGTGCCATTCTTCGGGCCCAGAACAGTGCGTAGTGGTACCGGCACTATCGTCGATGTATACGCGTCGCCCCAGGCATTTATTAATGACGTGCGGTTGCGCAATACTCTGTACGGCCTTGAGCTCATCGACGGCAGAGCACGGTTGCTTAAAGCCGAGGAATTGTTGTCGGGGGATGAGTATATTTTTGTTCGGGACGCTTACCTGCAGCAGCGAGAATTCTTTGTAAACGGTGGTGTTGTCGATGATAATTTCTCCGATTATGAAGATGAGGGCTGGGACGAAGATTTTTAAGACGCGCAAATAGCCAATTAAGTCACAAAACTGTGAAATCCTGCCCAAAGCTTGAGAATCGCTGTTGCCTGCACCCCCTGATGGGCGTAGTGTCACGCCGAATCCACTTCCAAATCGATTGTGATGGCAGCAAACGGAAATGTACTGGTAATTGACGATAACGTCTCCCGCGCCGAGGCGCTGGCTGAACTTGTTTCCGGCTATGGCTACCACGTCGAAATTGTTACCGATATTGTCAATTCAAATTACTCTCTGGCCGAGAATAGCGAGCTGGACGTCATTTTGTGCGAACTGGATCTGAAGGGCGTGTCCTGGGGCGATGCCAGGCGTACGCTGCGCGAGATGGAGGTACAGGTTCCCGCCATTATGTTCAGTGACAAGGCCGAGGTTGATCGCATGATGACGGCCCTGCGCCTGGGTGCAAACGATTTCTTCGTTCGTCCGGTAGAGGATGCCCAGGCCCTGGTAAAATCTATTGACCGCTGTGTTCGCCAGCGCCAGATGCGACGAGAATTATTACAGTCCCGGAAGCGTCTGGAAGCCACCAATGCGGAATTGCGCGGCACCGTTAAAATGCTGGAGCAGGATCAGCAGGCAGGCAGGCAGGTGCAACTTCGGATGCTACCCGTCTCGCCGCTGGTATTGAAAGACTATGTGTTCAGTCATACAGTCATACCCTCGCTCTACCTGAGCGGCGATTTTACTGACTACTTTACCGTGGGCGAGGACTATGTTGCATTTTTCATGGCCGATGTATCCGGTCATGGTAGCTCATCCGCCTTTGCCACCGTGCTATTGAAAAACCTGTTCGCCAGGAAGCGCTCTGACTTTCTGCGTCTGGATGACGACTCAATTCTAAGCCCTGTCGCTATGTTGAAAAAAGCCAACGATGAGTTATTGGATCTCGCGGTGGGAAAATTTGCCACTATGGTGGTGGGCCTGCTCGATATGAAGCACAATTCACTGCGTTACAGCGTGGCGGGTCACCTACCGCAACCTGTGCTGGTGTCCGGGGAGGGCGCGCGCTACCTGCGGGGCGAGGGTACAGCCGTCGGCATTACCGAAGATACACAGTTCGAAGAGCATCTAATCGATCTGCCCGAACGTTTTATGCTGGCCCTGTTTTCCGATGGTATTCTCGAAATACTCCCGCCCAAAAACCTTATCGAGAAAGAGAAGTACTTTCTCGATGTGTTTGAGCAAACAGCCGATTCTCCCGGAGAGCTGGTTACCCGTCTGGGGCTCGACAAAGTAGAGACTGCACCCGATGACATTGCCGCTCTATTTTTGAGCAAGCGAGGCTGATATGTCGGACGGAAAGATTCTGGCGGCCCACAAAGATGGTGCCTACGTTATTCGCATGACAGGCGATGTACGCCTGACGCTGTGTACGACAATCGATGAGTATTTCCATAATATGTACGAGGATCCAGAGTTTGTCAGCGTCTGGGTCGATTTGTGCGAGGCCGAGGGGATCGACAGTACAACCCTGGGCATGCTGGCGAAACTGGCACTGGAAGTTAAAGAAAAATTTGGCTTCACGCCGGCCATTTACTCCTGTAATACCGGCATAAACCGGCTGCTGAAAAGTATGGGCTTTCAGCGCTTGTTTGAACTCCACGAGGAGGTTTGTGGCACTTCCGAATTTGGTGATGAAGTACCCTCCGTGGATGGCTCTGAGGAGGAGGTCAGGAAGAAGGTACTGGAGGCCCACCGGGTGCTAATGGATCTCAGCGACGAGAATAAGACCCGATTTAAAGATTTAATGGCCGTACTCGAAGCGGGTTAGGCTCGTCTTCAGCCCAACCCGGCCCAGTAAATAACATCATCTCTCGGCGATTAGGGTTTCCAGCTTCACCTGGTCCGCTACAAAATTGCGTATGCCCTCTGCCAACTTCTCGGTGGCCATGGCATCGTCGTTGAGCTGATAGCGAAACTCGCTTTCTTCGGGGCCGCATTTCGGCTCTGTAGATGTCGCCGACTCCGCTGAAAGTTGTTGTAGAAGGTTTCCCTCGTCGCCGGCCAGTGACTCCAGCAGCGCCGGGCTGATGGTCAGGCGGTCGCAGCCGGCCAGCGCTTCGATTTCACCCGTATTGCGGAAGCTGGCCCCCATGACCACGGTTTTGTAGCCGTGCTGTTTGTAGTAATTATAGATTCGGGCAACAGACTGTACACCGGGGTCATCCTGTGGTTTTTCAAGGACCAACTCGGTGTTGGCCTTGTACCAGTCCAGAATTCGCCCGACGAAGGGAGAGATTAGAAATACACCGGCATCGGCACAGGCGGCGGCCTGGCTGAAGCCGAAAAGCAGGGTGAGGTTGCAATTGATGCCCTCGCTCTCCAGTTGCTGCGCCGCGCGTATCCCCTCCCAGGTTGAGGCGACCTTGATCAGGATGCGGCTCTTGTCTATGCCGGCGGCGTTGTACATGCCAATGAGCTTATGGGCGCGCTCTATTGAAGCTTGTGTGTCGAAAGATAAACGGGCATCGACCTCGGTGGAAATACGCCCGGGTATCACTTCGAGAATTTCCCGCCCTACATCCACGGCAAATCGATCACAGCAATTGGCCAGCTGCTCGGCGTTGGTGCCGCCCAGCTCCGTTGCCCAGCGCTTTGCCTGATCGAGTAAGGCGCCGTAGTGGGGCAGGGATGCAGCCTTCAGCAACAGTGACGGGTTGGTGGTAGCGTCGACCGGTGCAAAGCGTTTTATTTCCTCGATGTCACCGGTGTCGGCGACCACATCGGTCATGGCTTTCAGTTGATCCAGTTTGTTGCTCATGCTTTTACTCACAAGTTATCTAATGATTGATTCCATCCGGGGATTTGGCACAAGTTGCCCCCTGGATTGTTTTACCAGCTTATAGGCCTCTTCCAGTACTTCGATTCCCGCCTCTTTCCTATAGGCGTTCTCGCTTATGTGACGCCTGAACTTTCTTGCCCCGGGTACGCCCTGGTATAACCCCAGGATATGGCGCGTAATGTGGTTCATCCTGGCACCCCTGGACAGTTGCGCCCTGATATAAGGCAACAGCGCTTCTATGACAGCATCGCGGCTATTGGCGACCTTGTCTACAGAAAATAGCAGCGGGTCTACCTCGGCCA